>JAXDMH010000898.1:0-4616 GCA_034666225.1 Myxococcales bacterium | reverse complement strand
GCCCATCTTGTCCAGCATCGAACTGGCCTGCTTGATGTCCAGCACGCCCCACTTCTTGCGGTACTCCTTGCCGGGGCTGAAGACCATCTCGTCAGCGGGCGCCGGTGACCCGGGCGTGCCGATGCCCAGCCAGTTCGATTCGTTCAGCTGATCGCGATCGATCCCCAGGGCCAGCGCCCGGCGGAAGTCGCGGTTGGTCAGCCACTTGGCCACCTCGGGGTCGGCCTCGAAGGCGGTGTTCACCAGCAAGCCCGCGTCGCTGCCACTCAGCTGGGGATCAAGATGGATGCTGTAGTTCCCCTTGGCCTGATTCTCGATGTAGACGGGCAGCTTCGGCAGGGCGACGTGGCGTTCTTGCAGGTCGTACTCGCCGGCGATGGCGCGCAGGTTCAGGACCTCCAGGTTTTCCGCGAGGCCCATCGAGATCTTGTCGATGTACGGCAGCTGGTTGCCGGCGGTGTCGACGGCCCAGTAATAAGGATTGCGCTCCAATGCCCAGGTCGGCGTGTTGATCGGCGAAGTGGTGCGCCAGGGGCCCAGCACCGGGAGATCGGGATTGAGGGCCCAGTTGGTCCGGTTGCGGAAATAGCTGACCCAGCTGTCGAACTTGGCGTCCTTGGCCTTCTTGGTGACCTCGTCGCGGTTCGAGTAGTTCGGCAAGAACTGCTTGAGGTAATGAGCCGGCGCGTAGGCGCCCATATACGCCGAGCGCGCCATCTGCGTCGACTGACCGCCGCCGATCAGCGTGTCGCCGGCCATGATCTCCGCGAACAGGAAGTACGGGTCCGGAAACTCGAAGACGACGGTGTGATCGTCTGTCTTCACCATGCGGCCCGGTTTGCCGTTGATCTGAAACTCGGGCGCCGGGGTGGGGACCAGTTCTTTGTTGGAATAGATGTCCGTGTACCAAAAGAGGAAATCGTCAGCGGTGAACGGCTTGCCGTCCGACCATTTGAGTCCCTCGCGCAGAGTCAGTGTGGCGGTCTTTCCGTCGTCACTGAGGCTCCATGCCTTGGCCAGGCAAGGCGTGATCTTGCTGCCCGTGTAATCCCACATTAACAACTTGTCTGTGGAGTTGATGCGGTTGCCGTTCTCGCTGTCGCCGGGACCCGTGAAGCCGCGGCGCCAGCGGCCACCGTATTTTCCGACCGAGTGCACAGGCTTTATAACCATCAAGTCGGAAGGTTTGGGAAGGCGCTGTTCGACGGGGGGAAGCTTTCCTGCCTTGACCAATTCGGCCAGCATGGGGGCTTCTGCGAACTTCTTGGGGAACGCCGCCGCGTCGACGATGATGGTCGGTCCCTCGAGTTTGCCGATGAAACGTGCGCCGAGTTTGCTGCCGCCCTTGGCCGGTGCGCCGAAAGCCAGCTCAGGAAATGCGCCGGCCATGGCAAGCGTCCCGGTTCCCACCATCGCATCACGTAGAAACGCTCGCCTCGTGTATCGATTTCTCTTTTTGGACATTCGGTCTCCTCTTAACGTGTCGACCGGCGTAAACGAGCCCAGGTCAGTGGCCTTATGGCACGCCCTCGTGCACTGAGTTAGTGCGCTCCCAACGCGTTGCGGCTAGCACATCTCTTTTGGCACGAGTTCGCTCGCGGGGGACCATATCGAAAACAGAGACTCTCCGACAAGGCCTTTCATGCTATGACATTAAAACGTTTTACGCGCCGGGTTTCGCGCAATGGCACAATGCGCAGGTCCGGTAGATTTCGCCGATTTCTGGCTCGAATTCTTGGCGGTATTTGAACATCGGATCTGCTCACGCCATCACGGTCATCGAGGAGGCAGTGCTATGAGGAAACTAACATTGGTCCCCACCCGTTCATTGACCGCTATGCTGCTTTTCGCCTTGGTCATTCCGGCTTGCGGCGGCGGCAACAGCTCGCCCGGGCAGACCGGAACCGGCGGTAGCAGCGGGAGCGGCGGCGCCCTCGGCAGCGGCGGGTCAGGCAGCGGCGGTGACAACGGCAGCGGCGGGTCGTCCGGGACCGGCGGCACGGTTGTCGAGCCTGACGCTTCACCGGGCGATGTTCCTCCGATGGCGGACGCCAGCGACGCACCGGCCGAGGTCAAGCCCGACGCCGTCACCAATCCCGGCCTGAATCCGATGGTCGTCCAGACGATGCGCAAGGTGGCCGATTGGCAGCTGCAGAGTATTGGCGGATCCAAGGATTGGATTCATGGCGCGTTCTGGGCCGGATTGATGGCGACGTACAACGCCACCAAGGACGAAAAATATATGACCGCCATGAAGAACTGGGCGGGCGCGGGTTGGGGGCTTGACGGCGGCGCTGGCGCCCGCGGTGACAGTCAATGCGCGGCGCAGTCAATGTTTGATGCCTACCTGGCTGATCCCACGCCCGCGAACATGGTGCGGTTGATGGGCGGCAAAGGGTCGTTCGACGGGTTGGTGGCGAACACGCCAACGGGCAGCAACGAGTGGTGGTGGGAAGACGCGTTGTTCATGGTGCCGCCGGGGTTCGCACGTCTGGGCGCCGCCACGGGCAACAAGCAGTACTTCGCCACCATGAACACCCTTTACTGGAGCTCGTACAATTTCCTGGCCGACAAGGCGTCGGGCTTGGTGTGGCGCGACCACCGCGGAAACGACCGGGTCATGTGGGCCCGTGGCAACGGCTGGGTGATCGCGGGCGCGGCGCGCGTGCTCGATTACCTGCCGATGGATGACGCCAAGCGTGCCGACTTCGAAAATGTCATCAAGACCATGGCTGGCGCACTGGCGAAGGTTCAGAACGCCGACGGCCTGTGGCGTTCCAACCTTTCGAACCCTGGTCAGTTCCCCAACCCAGAGACCAGCGGCACCGGCTTTTTCACCTTCGGGATCGCCTGGGGCGTCAACCACGGGATCTTGGACAAGGCGACATACCAGCCGATCGCTCAGAAAGGCTGGGACGGGTTGGTCAGCCATGTCGCTGCCAATGGACAATTAGGTTACGTTCAGGCCGTGGGTGGGGGGCCGGGCCCTGCTTCGGCAAACAGCACCGCGCCCTACGCAACCGGCGCCTTTTTGCTGGCTGGCAGCGAAATCGCCAAGCTGGTTCCCTGATTCGCCGCGATACTTGTTAAAACGAGCGAGGAGACTTTCATGAACACGACCAATCGTCAGACATTGACGTTTGCATCATTGATCGCAGCAGCGGCCTTGCAGGGTTTGGTGGGCTGCTCTTCTGATTCACCGGCAACGCAGCCGGGCTCGGGCGGCAGCAGCGGCAGCGGCGGTGCCACCGGCAGCGGTGGTGCCACCGGCAGCGGCGGTGATTCGACCGGCTCGGGTGGAGCAGCCAACGACGACTCCGGCACGCCTACGGGAAGTGGTGGCAGCGGCAGCGGCGGCGCCAGCGCGGGCGGCTCGGGCGGCACGGTCGTCAACCCCCCCGACGGTGGGGGGACGGGGGGCGCCTCGCCAGGGGACGCCCCGCCAGCGACGGGATTCACCTGCACCGTGGTCATCGGCGTTTCGGTCACCTACGACTGGTTCACGGGCGGCTTTGAAACCGGGGCGGGCATCGACAATGCGCGCTGGGAGGGTCTGGCCCCGTCGGCAGCGGGCGAGTCCTTCGTCCAAACCTGGGCCAACCCCAGCTCGCCGCTGTGGACAATGGCCAAGATCTCGCCGTGCACCAAGAACGCCACCAACCCCGATCGCGCGGTCTTTGTGGGCGTGAACTGGACGTACAAGACCTCGGCCGAGTGGCTGGCGCAGTACGACGCCGTGATCAAGACGATCCAGGCCAAGTACCCGGGCATCAAAGAGATCGACCTCGACACGCTGATTCGCGGACCAGGCAACCACAATTGTGGCGGTGCCGATGCCACGTCCGAGGTCGTCGTGCAGCCGTGGGTAGACGACGCGATCGCCATGGCCGTGGCTAAATATCCCGGCCTGGTGAAAGCGGCTCCCAAGCTGTACGTGCCCAATTGCAACGTCTTCGCCGGGGCGGGTCCGCACTTCGCCGGCACCGGCGTCAAGACCGTGGCCAAGGTCTACAGCGACTACTACGCCAACCATCAGTGATCGCCGCCCGGCGCCCGCCGGGCTCACACGACGTGTCTCTCTGGCAAAGGCCGCTGCCCCGCAGCGGCCTTTGTGCGTTGACGTGGCGTGGTCTATAGGTAAAGGGTTTGTTGGGAAGCGCGAGGAGGAACCGACGATGTCCCCGAATGAGCCGTTGTCCCCGGTATTGAGCAAACTGGCCGCGTGCCGTCTGGTCCCCGTGGTCGTCATCGACCGCGCCGAGGATGCCTGGCCTCTTGGCCAGGCGTTGAAGGCGGGCGGTTTGCCCGTCGCTGAGGTGACCTTTCGGACCGCGGCAGCGGAGGCGGCCATCGCGGCGATGGCCAAGGACAAGGAGATCACCTTGGGCGCGGGGACGGTTCTGCAGCCCGATCAGGTCGACCAGGCCCTGGCCGCCGGCGCAACATACATCGTCACGCCGGGCTTCAACGCCAAGGTGGTCCGTCGCTGTCGCGAAAAGGGAGTGCCGGTTTTCCCCGGCGTGGCCACACCCACGGAGATTCAGATGGCCCTGGACGAGGGCGTCGACATCGTGAAATTTTTCCCTGCGGAATCTTTGGGCGGTATCAAAGCCCTC
>JAXDMH010000897.1:0-6833 GCA_034666225.1 Myxococcales bacterium | reverse complement strand
ACCGCCGCTCCGCCCGTCGCGGCTGCACCGGTCGCTGCACCGGTCGCGCCGGCACCTGCCGTCACCGCGGCACCGGTAGCCGCCGCGCCGGCCGCACCAGCAGCCGCCGCGGTCGTTGAGCAACTGCCCGCGGCCCCAAAGTCGCGACCGTCAGGATCGGCAGATCAAACGACGCCCGTCGATGAACAGTCCGCCGCCCCCCGCCACGGCCGGACATTCCACGATCCGCTGCACGGCTATGTCTGGTCTCCCAGCGAGCGTCGTCTGGTCCCCGCGGACAGGGCGCCACCCGCTGCTGCCAACGATGCTGTGTTGCCGCTGTCTTCGGCGTCATTGCCCTCGGCGCCGCCCATGTCATCGGCTCCAGTCCCGCCGCCACCGGCGCGGGATGTTACGCCGCCGCCGTCTTCGTCGTCGCCGCCCTCGCGCTTCTCCGCGGAGCCGTCGCCGCCTCCTTCGTTGCCGCGGTCGTCGTCGCCTTCATCCTCACCGCCACCTTCGTCTTCGTCGTCATCGTCGTCATCGCGTCTTCCCACAGACCCTCCACCGCAGCCGGCACCACCGCTTCCCGCCGGCTCAAGCGCATCGCCGCCAGCGTCGGCGCCCATCATCGACGATCGCCCCGCGCAGCCACCGGCCAGCCGACCCTAGCTTCGGCGGTTTCCGGTCCCTTCTCCCCGCTGGCGGGGAGAAGGTTAGGATGAGGGGTCCTCAATCTGTGCCAGACTCGCCGCCATGTCTCTGCGCGACCTTGGTCTGATCGGGAACTGTCAGCTGGCAGCACACGTCCGCACCGACGGAGCCATCGTCTGGTCCTGCATGCCGCGCTTCGATTCACCGCCCGTGTTCGGCGCGCTGCTGGACGACAAGGACGGTGGCCATTTCCTCATCGGACCCGCGGCGCCGGTGCCGGGCGTGCAGCGCTATCTGCCCAACACCAACGTTCTCGAAACCCGCTTCGATGCGCCCGACGGCGCGTTTCGGGTCATCGATTTCGCGCCGCGATTCATGCAGTACGAGCGCAGCTTTCGCCCCACAAAGCTGATCCGCGTGGTCGAGCCGCTGTCGGGAACGCCGCGCATTCGCGTGGTCTGCGATCCCATCCTGGGCTGGTCACGACGCCGCCCCAAGGCCGAGATCGGCTCGCACCACGTCGCCTACCTGGGTTACGAATCGGAGCTGCGCCTGACCACCGACGCGCCCCTCTCCTATCTCAACGGCGACAGCTTTGCGCTCACCGACCGTCGTAACTTCGTGCTGTCCTGGGGCGAGCCTGTGCAGGAGCCGCTGGCCCCGCTGTGCGAACGGTTCCTGCTGGAGACGGTTCGCTACTGGCAGACCTGGGTCAAGCACTGCGACATCTCTCCGATCTTCCAGGAGGAGGTCATTCGCTCGGCCCTTGCGCTGAAGCTGCACTGTTTCGAAGACACCGGCGCCATCGTCGCCGCGCTGACCACGTCGATCCCGGAATCCCCGGGCAGCGGCCGCACCTGGGACTATCGCTATTGCTGGCTGCGCGACGCCTTCTACACGCTGGACGCCTTTCGATTGCTGGGTCACTTCGAAGAGCGCGAGCAGTTCTTGAACTTCCTGCTGAACGTGGCTTCGTCGGCGCCCGATCTGGATCTGGCGCCGCTTTACCGCATCGACGGCAAATCGGATCTGACCGAGCACATTCTGGAAGGCTGGCCCGGCTATCTCGGCGAACGTCCGGTGCGGGTCGGCAACGGCGCGGCCGGGCACAAGCAGTACGACGTCTTCGGCGAGATGGTGCTGGCCCTGACCCCGATGTTTCTGGACGCGCGCTTTCGCGACCAGGTCACGCCCCCGGTGCTGGATCTGGTCACCCGCCTGGCCCGCCGGGCCATCGCCGTGGCCGGCCAGCCCGACGCCGGCATCTGGGAGTTCCGGTCGGAGTGGCGTCCGCAGACCTTCAGCTCGCTGATGTGCTGGGCCGCCGCCGATCGCATGAGCCACATCGCCAAGCGCCACCGCGCCGCCGACGCCAGCGAGTTCGCCGCCGCCGCGGTCCGGATTCGCGAAGAACTCCTGGCGCGCGCCGTTGATCCGGTCCGCGGCTCGCTGGTCGCCGACTATGGCGGACGCGAGGTGGACGCCGCCCTGCTGCAGGCGGTGACCCTGCGCCTGCTGCCGCCCGACGATCCGCGCATGCGCGAGACCGTGCGCGTGGTGCAGGAGGAGCTGGGCTACAAGGGCTGGATCAAACGGTACCGAACCAACGACGGCTTCGGCGTCCCCACCGTCGCCTTCACGCTGTGCACGTTCTGGCTGGTCGAGGCGTTGGCCCGCCTGGGGCGGCCCGAGGAGGCGCGCACGGTGCTGGACCGGGTGCGCGACATCCAGTCGCCCCTCGGTCTTCTGTCAGAGGACGTCGATCCCGAGACCGGCGTCATGTGGGGGAACTTCCCGCAGGCCTATTCCCACGTCGGTTTGATCCACGCCGCCTTCGACGCTTCGCCTCGCTGGTCGGAATAGGGAGGAGGACGCAGTCCCCCCTGCCCGACGCTAGAACAAGAACTGCAGGCGGAGGCGGGCGCTGATCGCGCTGTTGTCGTACTCGCCGTTGCTGAAGGTCGGCGCCAGGTGGGCCTTCGAGTAGGCGACCACCAACTTGATGAAGACCTGCTTGTACAAATAGTACTGGAGCGCCCCGAACCCCTGCAGGTGCGTGAACTCGCCGTACTTGCCGGTTGTCATGTCCAGGTGAAGGTCCTCTTTGCCGGTGAAGTTGAAGCCTCCGCCCAGCAACATGTCCTCGATGATGCGCACGTTGGCGAAGCCACCGACGCTGGTGACGGTGTAGCTGCCGGTCGGATCATTGTCCCCTCTGGGGTCAGTGTGATCGACCAGGCCGATGGCCCCGTTCACTCCGAACTCTACGAACGGGTCGAAGATGAAGATCAGGCCGGCGCCGAAGCCGCGCTGCACGAAGCTCTCCTGCAGGTTCGGGTCGACCTGGGTCAGCTTTCGATATTCGCCGCCGACTTTGAACTTCAGCCAGCCCAGGTCCAGGACCGCCACCGGACGCCCACCCAGGGTGTTTCGCCCCTGCTCATTGCCCAGCTGTCCCAGCAGCTCGAATCGCAGCCACTTGGTCGGGTACAGGTGAAAGGCCACGTTGCCCACGCCGGACGGCCGATAGTAGCCATACGTCACGCCGTAAATATCCGGCGGTGGGTTGTTGGTGTCGGTCGCGCCCTGACGTTCGAACGTGTTCAGATCCAGACCCATGCCCAGGTGGTAGACCTCCCAGCCCTGAAAACGGCCCATCTGAATGTCCCACTTGTTCCACTGTCCGCCTCGGATCCACAGATCGTCGGTGTCGGCGACGTCCGGCTGCTTCAGCGTCTGATCTTTGTTGGCCACCAGCTCGGCTTGCACCTGGGCGAACCAATCCTCGTGCGTATAGGTCGGCGTGATGCGCAGGACGAACCGACCCTGCTGGATCCACGCCTTCACATTCTGTTCGGTCTTGTCGCCGCGGGTGACCTTCTCGTACGAGTTGTCGACCCACAGATCGCCCGAAAAGCCGATGCCGGTCTTGCGATAATACGGCCACTGCAGACCGTGCAATCCGGTTGACAGCCAGACCGACGAACCATAAAGGCCGCGCAAGTAGGGCGGGGGCCAGAAAGCCTCCCCGGGCATCCGTTCCACGCCGCCCGGCGGTGACGGGGCCTGCGTCGCGTCTTCCGTCGCGACGGGCGCGGCAGGAACGGCGGGCGGCGCAGCGGCGTCCGCCGCCTTGGCATCCGCGGGGGCAGGAGGCGGCGCGTCCTCGGCGAACGCCGGCCTGGCCAGGAGGAAAACAGTCAGCCCCAATCCCAGGGCCGTACGGCGAAGCGCTGTCGTCGATGTGAATGTCATAGCTGTCTATGGCTCCGGAAGGTTCGATTTTGGCGAGAGGGGAGTGACACGAAGAGGAGTGACACGAAGGGAGTCAGAAAGGAGTCAGATGACTGGATGGATCTCGAACTTCTACGTCCGCCAGCCCCGGGGATTGCCCCCAGAGCTGGCGACTGGCGAGGAAAGAAAGTTGGCGCCGGCGGAGACCGCCGCGGGACTCACTTAACCATGAATGTGTCTTTGAGCGGAAGGGTGCGCGAGCTGGGGCCCACGGACACCTGCACGGCGCCACTCGCGACCGTCCAGCCCTTGTCATAGTACTTGAGGTCCGAAATTCGCAGTGGAATCGTGATGCGCTTGGTTTGATTGGGCGCAAGAGACACGCGGGAGAAGCCCTTCAGCTCTTTGATATGCCTGCGCGCCGCGCTCCCCGGGTAGGAAACGAAGAGGAAGGCGATCTCGTCACCGGCGACCGTTCCCTTGTTGGTGATGTCGACCTGAACGTTGACGACACCCTTCTTCGTCACGTCGCTGCACGGCACCTGGAGGTTGCTGTATTCGAACGTCGTGTAGCTGAGACCGTAACCGAAGGGCAGGTAACCGTCCGCGGGAACGGCCTTGCGGTCGAACCACTGATAACCGAGGTCGTAATCCATGACCGTCGTCGTGCCGGTCTTGAACGCCGGCCAGTCGGCCGTCTTCGAGTCCCAGGTGATGGGGAGCTTGCCGCTGAAGTTGGCGTCGCCGCCGAAGAGCAGCTTGCCCAGCGCCGCCCCGCCGCGCTGACCCGGGTACCAGGCCATCACGATGGCGCCGACGTTTGCGTTGGTCAGGTAGGGGAGGTCGATGACGCCGCCCGCTTCAAGGACGACCACCATCGGTTTTTTCAGCGCTGCCGCGTCCGTGATCAGCTGGTTCTGGGGCCGACCGGCCTTTCCGTCGAGAGAGAAGGTGCCACGGTCGCCGGCGCCGGTGTAATCCTCGCCCTCGTCCTGCGGGGTCAGTCCGCCGACCACGATGATGAAGTCGGCGTTGGCGGCGGCGGAGGCGGCCTGTCCGGTCACGACGTTGATGCCGGCGCCCGCGGCCGCGGTGATCCCGGCCAGCGGACCGACGGCCTTGGCCGGATCGTGGTTGACGCGGCTGCTGCCCCGGTCGCCAGTGCGCACGTCCCGCACAAAGTCCACCTGGCTGCTTCCCTCGGTGCCCAGCGTGAAGGGAACGGTCAGCCCGAGGACGGCGATGGTTTTGACCTTGGTGCGGTCGATGGGCAGCGTCTTGTTGTCGTTCTTCAGCAGCACCATCGACTTGAGCGCCGCTTCCTCGGCCAGGGCCAGGTGGGTGGCGTCGTTGCCGATCGATCCACCGTTATAGGTCGTGGTCGGCTTCTTCAGGCCCGACGTGCCGCTGGTCTTGGCGACGTTGAAGCGGAACTTCTGCTCCAGGATCCTGGTCGCGGAGTCGTTGATCTGCGACTCCTTCAGCGTGCCGCCCTGGACCAGCGACTCCAGCGTCGAGTAGTTGAGGTTGTTCGGCAGCTCCATGTCCATGCCGGCGTTGACCGCGTCGCGGGCGAAGTTGGGTCGGTCGCCCTGGGCCGGTCCTTGGCCGCCCGGCATCGCCCACCAGTCGGAGAGCACGAATCCCTTGAAGCCGAACTCGGTGCGCAGGATGTCGGTGAGCAGCACCTTGTTCTGCGTCGCCTTGACGTTGTTGACGAGATTGTATGAGGCCATGATGCAGGCCACGCCACCGTCCTGGACGATCATTCCGAAGTGATTGGCGTAGGTCTCGCGCAGGGTCTGGTCGTCCATCATGGCGTTGTCGGACTGGCGGCCGTTCTCGATGTTGTTGGCGGCGTAGTGCTTGGCGCAGGCCGGAACGTACTGCTGCAGGCCCGCCGTGAACGCCGAGCCGAACCGTCCCAGCTCGTAGGAATCTTCGCCATAAACCTCCTGGGCGCGGCCCCAGAAGGGATGGCGCAGGATGTTCACCGTCGGTGACAGCAGCATGGTGTGACCCGAGGCCAGGGTCTCGTCACCGATGGCGTCACCGATGCGGTATTCGAGATCCAGATCGAAGGTGGCGCCGCGAGCCAGCGCGACCGGGAATGACGTCGAGTAACCGTTGCCGACCTTCTCGGCGTCCAGACACAACCCGCGGGGGCCGTCGCGGAACCTGAAGCCCTTGATGCCGCGTGCGCCGTTGTCCGGCTGGTTGAAGATGGTCTGGTTCGGCTGCGAGCCGCGCATCTGGTCGGCCTTTTCGCCAATCTGCATCGAAGCCAGCGTCGTCTTGGCCTGGTTCTGGGCGTCGGCGGTGATCGAGTAACCCGGTGTGAACTTGTCGCTGTAGTTCATGTCGGCGCAGGACATCTTGACGACCATCGGCGGTCCGTCCGCGCCTCCGTCGGGGGGATTCACCACCACGCCGTCTCCACCGGTGCCGACGCTGCTGCCGCCGCTGCCGCTGTTGCCGCCATTACCGTTGTCGCCGCCGCTGCCGCCGTTGTCACCGCCCTGTCCCTGCCCACCGCTGCCGGTGGACGAGTCGCCACCGCTGCCGGTCGACGGATGACTGCCGGTGACGGCCGGGTGACCGCAGGAAGACGTTGTCAGCGCAGGCAGAAGAACAAGGACACCCAGTGACAGTGGGGCCGTGACACGGGAAATAATGGGGAGCAGGCGCATTTGGAAACACCTCCGTGGGACTAAATTGGACAAAGATGGAACGGTCTAGCGAATCCAGAGGTCGCGGCCAGGTGTAGGACCCTTGGACCGGGTTGCGTATTGTGTGCGTCTAATCCGCTGCCTAAAGAAATGCAAGCAAAACCACGAACTCCCTGTGGCACTGGCCGTTGCCGCGGTGTCGAGTCGACTGACGAGTGGACTGCGGGCGCGTCGTCGCGCACGCAACATGATCGTATGAGGGAAGGTGTGGGCGAATCCTTCCAACGGAGCTGCAAA
>JAXDMH010000896.1:0-7952 GCA_034666225.1 Myxococcales bacterium | reverse complement strand
AGCCTGAATTTCATCGGGTCCGGTGCGGTGACCAAGTTCCGCGATCGCTCCAAGTCGCGCGACGGCGCTGTCACCACCATCAATGACTTCATGATCTCCAGCCGACCTGCTTCGGCGACCGGCACCGTGTCCGGGACGCTGCCGCTCAACACCGGCAAGAAATTCGTCAACCTGATCAACGGCCCGTCGGTCGCGGCTTCCATTGGCAAGGACGCCAACGGAACCATCACCATCACCCGCAAGACCAAGTAGGACCGGCGCGGGAAAGCCCGCCTGTCGCCCGTCTCGCCGTCTGCCGTCTCCCCCTCGGGCGTCGATCAATGCATGTTGCGATCGGCGCCCGAGAATGGACCGTCACGATAGAGGCGGTCAATCTCGCCGACCCAGCGCTGCAGAACCAGGCGACGCTTCAGCTTGAGCGATGGCGTCAGCAGCTGATTGGCCATCGTGAAGTCCTCGCGCAGCAGGGCAAAGGCTCGGATCCGTTCGAATCCTTTGAACTCCTGCGACAGCCGCTCGATCTCGGCGCCGATGAGGTGGCGCAGCTCGCCCTCGCTCAGCTTCCCCTGGGCCAGGCGGGCCAGGCAGTCGGCGCTGGGCACGACCAGCGCGACATTGAAGGGTCGGTTGTCGCCATAGACCATCACGTTGGCGATGTGAGGCGACAGCTTTAACCGGTCCTCCAGTCGAACTGGGGCCACGTACTTGCCGTTGGTCAGCTTGTACTGTTCTTTGATGCGACCGGTGATGAAGAGGTAGTTGTCCTCGTCCAGGTACCCAAGATCGCCGGTGCGCAGACCGCGGTCGCCGTCGATGGCGGCTCGGGTCTCGGCCTCGCGATTGTGATAGCCGGCCATCACATTGGGGCCGCGCACGATGATCTCGCCGTGCCGAGGATCGTCGGTGACCGTGGTGTCGATCTCGACCCGCACGTCGGGCAAGGGGCGGCCGACGCTGCCTGCTTTGCGGCGGCCAGGCACATTGGCCGCCACCACCGGGCTGGCCTCAGTCAAACCGTAGCCCTCGTAGACGGAGATGCCGATCGTCTCCATCAACTCGGAAGCCTCGGCGGCCAGCGCCGCCGCGCCCGACACCGCAAATCGCAGCCGCCCGCCGAAGCGAGCCCGGATGCGACCAAACAGCAGCTTATCGGCCAACCACAGCGTCAATCGCCCACCGATCGACACCGACCGTCCCTGCCGGCGCTGCGAAGACAGCTCGTTGCCGCGCTGAAACAGCCAGCGCAGGGGCGCGATCTTCTGCGCCATCAGCGCGTGCACGCCGGCGTACACGCGTTCGAAGACGCGCGGCACGGCGATCAGCACGGTGGGGCGCACTTCGGAAAAATTGGCCACCAGGGCCTCGATGCTTTCCGCGATCCCCATCGACGCGCCGACGGCGATCAACAGGTGCAGCTCGACGGTGTGGCCGAAGGCATGGGCCCAGGGCAAAAACGACAACGTCCGATATTCGGTGGACAGCGGAATCACGTGCAGCAACGCCCCGACGTTGGACAGCACATTGGCGTGGGAAAGGATCACCCCCTTGGGATCGCCGGTGGTCCCCGAGGTGTACATCAGGCAGGCGGTGGCGGGCGGCGCCGGGTGCACCGCCTCGATCGGTCGCTGCGCCCCAGCCTCCAGAAGTGACCGGTAGGTCAGATTGGCTTCCGTTCCCTGCAATAAAACAATGTGCTCAAGGCAGTTGAGCATCTGCGGGAACTCGGACACGCGACGGTAGATGTCGGCGTTGGCCACGAACAGAACCTTGATGCCCGCGTCGCGCACGATGAACGCCCACTCGCGCTCGGCCTGCGACTCGTACATGGGGACGAACGCCGCGCCCAACCCGTAAGTCGCATAAGCGGCCGCTGCCCAAGGGATGCAGTTGTTGGCGATGATGCCGACGCGATCCCGGGGTCCCACGCCCAACGTGGCCAGCCCGCCGCGCAGATCGTTCACCTGTTTTTTGAACGCGGCGTAGGTCATCTCTACCCAGCGCCCATTGTCCTTGGTCAAGAACAACGCCTGGTCCGCGTGTCGCGCCACGCTGAAGTCCAGCATGTCGACGAGGGAGTGGATCGTCCTCAGCTGCGCCGGCGTGGGCGTTCCGATCTGCAAGGCGGCGCTCACAGGCGCACCCTACCCGATCGACCGGCGCCAAGGCGCGCGCCCAGGCCGATGCTGTCAGATGATCCGGGTAGACCCTGTAAGAGCGTGACGGACAGGAAGAGACCCCCACCATTCTGATAGCGGATCTCCAGCATTCCGGGAAGGGTCATCCGTCGCCGTCCGCGCTGCGATTGATACGATGCTTCCCGACGCCCCGGCCCGTCGGGACCAACCGCCGGGTGACCTGAGCTGCCCCGGCACAGGCGCATGGAGGTAAATTATCACCATATTGAATCCTGGTCGATAGTGACACCGGGGGATCTTCCGAGCCGTTTCTAGCGCGCGGCGTTCTCTAGCACCGCGGCGGCGCCCAGCCCGCCGGCCGCGCAGATGCCCAGAAGCGCGCTGCGCTTTCCCGTGGCGGCCAGCTCGTTGGCCATCGTGGTCACCATGCGCGCGCCGGTAGCGGCGAAAGGATGTCCCAACGCCAATGAGCCGCCATGAACGTTGAGGCGATCCATATCGATGCGGCCGACGGCTTTCTCGCGGCCCAGACGCAGTCGGGCAAAAGCGTCGCTGGCCATCACCTTGATGACGCTCAGCACCTGCGCGGCGAAGGCTTCATGCATGTCGATGAGATCCATGTCGCCCAGGTCGTAACCGGCGCGCTGCAAGGCCAGCGGCATGGCCAGCGCCGGACCGATCAGCAACTGATCCGCCGGGTCGACGCCGACGTAGGCCCAGCTGGCAAACCGGGCCAGGGCCTTGAATCCCAGCGCGCGGGCCTTGTCCTCGCTCATCAACAAGACGGCGGCCGCACCGTCCGTCAGCGGGCTGGAGTTGCCGGCGGTCAGCGTTCCATCGGCGGCAAAGACCGGTTTCAGCTTGCTCAGCTTTTCGACGCTGGTGTCGGCGCGAACGATGGTGTCGGTGTGCACCCAGCGGCCGCCAGCCTCGACGGGGACCACTTCGGCGGCAAAGCGACCGCTGGCGATGGCGGCGGCGGCGCGCTGATGTGACAGCACCGCCAGCTCGTCCTGCGCGGCGCGCGGGATCTCGTTTCGGCGCGCCATCTCCTCGGCAGACTCGCCCATCAGCTTGCCGGTCGTGCGCTCGGCGATGCGGGGGACGCGCGGCAACACCTCGGACAGGGGAAACATCTGGGCCAGCACGCCCAGGATGTCGGCCGGCGTCGGCTTGCCGTAAATCAGCGGCGCGGCGGCGTGCACCACCTTCTGCGGCAGCTTGACCTCGGCGTTGCTGGTGGAATCCGAACCGCCCGCGATCACGACGTCAGCCTCGCCGCGTTCGATGGCCGCAGCGGCCAGCGTGATCGCTTGCAGACCCGACGTGCAGGCGCGCGTCACCGTCATGGCCTCGACCCTGGGATCGAGAGGCGTATCGAGGACGATTTCACGACCGATGTTGGGCGCCAGCCCGGGCAGAACCACGCCACCCCAGATCAACGCGTCGATCTCGGCGCGGGGCACCGGGTACCGGCTGAGCAGACCGCGCACCGCCGCAGCACCCAGAGCGATGGTGTCGAGCTTGAGAAATTCCGCGAAGGCTTTGACGAACGGCGTGCGGACACCGCCCACCACGACAGCGCGTCGCCCGCTCAAGACATGATTGTCGGTTCCTGACGGCATGACCTGCTCCTTCCCTTTTCGCTCAGGCGCCGATCAGCGCCCCCCCGCACACCCGCAGCACCGCGCCGGTGATCCCGACGGCGCCCGGCGAAGCCAGGAACGTGATCACCTCGCCCACGTCCGAGGGCAGCCCGCCCTGGCCCAGCGCGCTGAGGCGCCGCCCCGCTTCGCGGATCAGCAGGGGAATGGCCGCGGTCATGCGTGTCTCGATGAAGCCGGGCGCGACGCCGTTCACGGTGATCCCGCGCGGCGCCAGATCGACGGCGCGCCGGCGCACGTAGGCGGCGACGCCGGCCTTCGAGGCGGCGTAATTGGATTGGCCGACGTTGCCGGCGATTCCGGCCACGGAAGCGAGGCAGATCTCGCGCCCGAACGGCCGCAGCCATGGTCCCGAGCGCGTCCCCGCACCTGCTGGTCGCGCCTGCGCGTCGTCCAGGGCAGCATCGATGCGCACGATGGCGTCCAGGTTGACGTCGATGACGGACGACCAGGCCTCGGCGGACATGCGGCCCAGCGTCTTGTCGCGGGTGATGCCGGCGTTGTGAACGACGACGTCCACGCCGCCGCGTTCAGCGAGATGAGAGACGATGGCCGCCGGCGCGTCAGCCGCCGTGATATCGGCCAGCACAACGGAGCCGTCAATGGTGCGCGCCAGCTGGCTGACCGCGCCCGCGTCGGCTGGACGGTCAACGCAAACAACGTGCGCGCCCTCTCCGGCCAAAAGACGCGCCGTCGCCTCGCCGATGCCGCGCGCCGCGCCGGTCACCAGCGCCACCTTGCCTTCCAGCACGCGTACGGTCGCGGGCGGTTCGGCCGGCGCCGCCGCGCGGCCGTCGACAGCGATCGGTTGGCCGGTGACGAAGGCCGAGCGTGGCGACAGCAGAAAACGGAGCAGTGCGGAGACGCGCCCCTCGGCGCCCGGCTCGACGATGACCAGCTGAGCGGTCGACCCGCGCCGCCCGATCTCCTTGGCCACGCTGCGCACGAATCCTTCCAGCGCCGCCTGCGCCGCCGCCCCCTCCGGCGACGAGGCGGCGCTGGGAGGTCGCCCAAAAACAACCAGACGTCCGTTCGCCGCCAGCGCGCCGACCAGCGGATGGAAAAAATCGTAAAGCGCACGCAGCCCGCGCGAATCGGCGACCGCCGTGGCGTCGAAGACCAGCGCGTCCGGGCGCAAACCGTCGGGCAGCGCCTCCAGAGCCAGCGACGTCGGCGGTCGGCCGTACGCCGACCCCAGATCCACCAGCGCCGGCGACGGCATCCCCACCACGTGCGGGTTGGCACCGGCGGCGACCACAGTTCCAAACACGTCTGCGACCAACGGCTGGGCGCCCGTCAACCCGCCCATCACGACGACCCTGTCCGCCAGAGGACGCGCCTCCCACGGACCGCGCGCCCGGCGCAACGTCTGCGGCAGCGGCAGAGGCAGGCCCAGGGTCTTGGTGATCCGGCGCGCTTGCGGATGGGCGCCCAGTTGCAGCAGCCAGTCGCTCACGTCGGCGACCTTTCGCGGAAGCTGCCGGTCATGTACGCAAAGCCACCCGGCGCATCTCCGACGAAGATCGTGTTGCCCGCGCCCAGGTAAAGACCGACCCGTGCCGGCAAAACCAGCGGCCGGGTAAACCGAACGTCGATGCTGGCCAGGCGATCAACGGCGCCAGCAAACAGCCCGCGATGCAGTCCTTCCATGGTTCGGGCCAAGGTGGCGAACCCGTGCAGGATGGTCGAACGAAATCCGAAGGCCTGTGCGTAGGGACGCAGCCAGTGCACCGGGTTGATGTCTCCGGTCAAAAGCGCGAACGAGAGCCCGGCGTCGGGCGACAACCGCCAGTAGGCAAGCTCGCGAACGTCGCTGGGAACGATGGCCGCATCTTTGTCTTTGGGGACGCCGTTGGGCTGGGCATGGCCATTCGAACGCGCGTGGCCGTTTGAAGCCGCGCCGTTCGTGCCGTTCGTGCGGTTGGTAGCGGGCGCCTCTGTGGGAACCAGCGCAAAAATATCCGCGATCAAGGCGTCGGGCATCGAAGCGGTGCCGGTGACCGCCCGCTGGTGCAGCACCGCTTTACGCCCCTTGTCCTCGATGCCGACCAGGCTCGCCTGAACCTGCAGCGGCTCGCCGATGGGGAGCGGCGCATTCATGGTCAGACGGCAGCCGCCGTTGACCACGCGCAATAGCGGAAATGGCAGATCATCCAGGGTGCGAGCCAGGACGGGAAAAGCCCACTGCGGAAACAGGTGCGGCGGCAGCTTGCTTCGATACGCCGCTCCGTCGCCGCCCACGCTGCGAACGTAGTCGCGCACCAGCGCCGCCGATGGCGAAGGCACGCGGTCGTTCAGCGTGGGGCCGGGGAGCGCTCGCGACCCGGACGATCCCGACGACGGCGACGACGCCGGTGCCAACGCCGTCATGCCGGCGAACCGCTGCGCCAGCGCGGCGACCGCCGTTCGACCGACCGCCGCCATTACGCGCCGTTGCGCCAGGATGTGTCGCGCGCCAATAGCCAAGCGGCAATGCTCTCAGCCGGCGGCCTTCTCGACGCTGGCGGCATTGCCGGCGCCACCGGCCAATATGTCCAGCAGGCGCTGGCCCGTGCTGGTGATCTCGTCGTGAAGAAATCGTGCGCGGGGCTCGGCCCGTTCCAGATGCCGCTCCAGCGCGGCCCGGCGCGCGGGATGGCGCTGGGCCTGGGCCAGCAGCACCTCGGCGATGGCCTCGTCGGCCAGCAGACGGATCAGCCGCTCGGCGTGCAACATCGCATAGGCGAAATCGCGCTTGGGGTTCCACTGATTGAAGATGGCCTTGCGCCAGGTGCCGAGAGGCTGCCCTTGCACCGTCTTGACCTTCGCCGCCATGGTGCGGGTCACCAGGTGCTGCTGCGCGCCCAGCGACAGCAGTTGAATGCGCGCCACCCGTCGCTCCAGGCCGTCGCGCGCCGACAGCGACCGCCAGCGGGTCTGCGCCATGCGCTTCACGAACTCTTGCGGCGCTTTCAAGATGCCGGTCAGCGTGTCCTTCATCGCCATCAGCGCCTGGATCTGGCTGGTGCCTTCATAGATGGGCATCACCAGCGCATCGCGCAGCAGCTTCTCGGCGCCGAATTCACACATGTACCCGTTGCCGCCGTGGATCTGCAGGCAGCGGCGGGCCATCTCCACCGCTTTTTCGGCGGCCAGATATTTCAGCAGCGGCATGGCCCGCCGAGCCGCCGCCCGGTGGGCGCGAATCTCGGTGTCGCGCTGGCCGCCGGGCATGAATCGACCGAACAGGGCCTTCTTGTGCCCCACCTCTTCGTGAAAGGCGCCGTGCATGGCCAGAGCGCGCAGGCCGACGATGTCCGACTCCATCTCGTCCAGGTAGTCGGCGATCATCTCGTGGCGATCGATCGTCTTGCCCATCGATCGCCGCTCGGCCGCGTAGGCCCGGGCCAGGCGCAGCGCCGCCTCGCAAAGACCGATCGATTCGAACCCCACGCCCAGACGCGCGTGGTTCATGATCTCCAGCATCTGGCGAAACCCTTCGCCGCGCTTGCCGACCAGCTGCGCCGGCGTGCGATCAAAGGTGATGGCCACGGTGGCCGAGCCGTGATGGCCCAGCTTTTCTTCGATGCGATCCAGCGTGGCCAGGCGGGTGCGACGCCCGTCAGCTTCATCACGAAAGGCCGGCACCAGGAACATCGACAGTCCCGCCAGGCCTGATTTCGGATCGTCGGGGCCGCTGCCCTTCTCGGTGCGCGCCACGACGAAGTGATACTTGCCGTGCCCCGAGGTGATGAAGATCTTCTGGCCGGTCAGCGTCCAGTTTCCCTGGGCGTCCTGGACCGCGGAGGCGCGCAGGGCGGCCATGTCGCTGCCGGCGTCGGGCTCGGTGATATCCATGCTGCCCCAGGCCTTGCCGCTGGCGATCTCGGCCATCTCGCTGGGCCAGCGGGTGCGCGCGATGCGCCCGGTGGTCGGATCGTGCTCGGTGGACCCCTCCAGCAGCGACAGGACCAGCATGGCCATGGCCGTTCCGCTGTGAAACCCATAGTGGGTCATCACGGAAACGTCGGCCCGGGCCAGGAGCTCGGCGTTGATGAAGTAAAGCAGCATCGGGGCATTCATGCCCCCCAGCTCGCGCGGCAGGTTCATGCCGTGCAATCCGAGCTCGCCGATCTTGCGCGAGATCGCTTCCAGACGCGGGGGGAAGGTGGCC
>JAXDMH010000895.1:0-7793 GCA_034666225.1 Myxococcales bacterium | reverse complement strand
GCCCATCGACGTCTCGTCGCCGGCGTGCTCACTGATGAGCTCGCCGTCCCAGGACTTGTCGACGTTGCTCGGGCCAGGGAAGTACGCCTTGCCCGAGCAGGTTCCCAGGCGGGCCTCGGCCTCCATGCGCTCGAGCAGCGTCTCGAAATACCGAACCGGCAAGTCGAGATCGAGGTCGAGCTTACACAGGTACGCGTAACGGTCGAGGTCCGTCACAGTCTCCAGGCCGGCATAAAACGCGTCGATGACGCCGGGCCCGACACTGCGCTTGCCGCGGTCGGTCCGGGTGACGACGCGGATATAGGGAAATCGCTTGGCGTAGTCCGCCAGGATGGCACCCGTGCCGTCAGTCGACCCGTCGTCGACGATGACCCAGAGTGCGGGTGGCACAGTCTGTCGGGTGACACTGTCAAGAGTGCGGCGCGCAAACTCGGCTTCGTCGCGCGCTGGGCTGACAATGACATAGTCTCGATTCATAGGCCCACCCGGTGTCTCCCGCACCAATCCAATAAGACAAAGATCGCCCAGACTCGCGACCAATACAACCCGGGCGCGTCGGCGAGAAATGATCGCCACAGAGCGGCGGCTGCGGTGGGGTTCAGCCCGATGCGGTCGCACAGCGCGACGTCGTGGAAGGTGTCGTCCATCTGCTTGCGCATCCCCCGGCGGCACCAGCCGTCGATCGGCAGCACGAACCCCGCTTTGGGCCGCTCGAACAGCGCGGGATCCACCCTGGGAAGGCTGGCGTTGCGGAGGAACTGCTTGCGCCCGACGGGCAGGAACCGATCAGCCTCCGTCAGCCCGGCCACGTCCTCGACGACGACGTGGTCCAGGAAGGGGACGCGAAGCTCCAGCGAAGCAGCCATGCTGGAGGCGTCCGCGTCGCGCATCAGCCGCTCTCGGATGTAGCTGCTGAGCTCGAGCGCGGAAACGGCGGGCAGAGGCTCCTGGTCGGCGACCAGCGCTTGCAGCGTCGACCGTTGCTGGGCAGTGAGCCCCCAGGCCAGCTCGTCGTGGGCGGGCAAGGGGCTGGACAGCTTCCGGTAAAATGAGCTGGAGAACAGGCCGTACTCGGTCTGATAGAGATCCACCAACGCGCCGGCGCTGGTAAGGATATCGGCCAGCTTGCCCCACCGGGTCTGCGGAGGCACCAGCCCGAACCTCAGTGCTGCGCGGGTCGTGATCTCCGCCAGCCCCCGCGCGGCGCTCCCCCCGACCGACAGGAGGCGCGCCAGTCGGGCCGCCCGGGGAAGATCGACGAAGCTTTTGTATCCGCCGAAGAGCTCGTCGCCCCCCATGCCGGAGAGCGCGACCGTGATTCCCGCTCTCCGTACTGCGTGGCTAAGCATGTAGGTGTTGGTGCCGTCGAACGTCGGCTGATCGATGGCCTCCAGCGCCTTGGGCAGGTCGCGGTTGAAATCGGCTTCAGTGAGGCGCACGGTGACGTGGACCGTGCCCAGGGCCTGCGCGACGCGCGACGCAAAGTTGGTCTCGTCGAAATCGGGTTCATCGAAGCCGATGTTGAAGGTTCTGATGTCGGCGCCAGCGCCCTCGCATGCCAGCGCGGCGATGGCGGCGGAGTCTACGCCCCCCGAGAGGAACACCCCCAGTGGCACGTCAGACACCATCTGCATCCGGGTCGTCTCGCGCAGCGTCTCCATCACCGACTCGGGACTGGTCCGCCCTTCCGCCGCTTCGGGCAGCGTCCAGTACAGCGTGGGCGGCGGATCGAGCTGACTGTCCTTCAGCGACACGTACGAACCCGGCGGCAGGATCCGGACGTCATCGATGATGGCCTGCGGACCGACGACGAAGCCGTGCCAGAGAAAGCTGGCGACCGCAGTGGCGTTCAGCCGCCGATCGATCCCCCCGGTCAGGAGGGCGCGCAGCTCCGACGCGAAATAGACGGTGCGTCCGCAGACCGCCCAGTAGAGCGGCTTGACGCCCATGGGATCGCGGACAAGGTGCAGAACCCGCTGCCGCGCGTCCCACAAAGCGAAGGCAAATATCCCGCGAAAGCGCCGGACGGCGTCCAGGCCCCACCACTCGTAAGCGCGGAGGATCACCTCCGTGTCGCTGTTCGAGGTGAACCGCGCCCCCATGTTCTCCAACTCCTGGCGAAGAGCCACGAAGTTGTAAATCTCACCATTGAACACCACGGCGTCGCCGGTATTCGGGTTGTGCATCGGCTGCGCGCCCCTTGACGACAGGTCGATAATCGCCAGCCGGCGGTGTCCTAGCGAAACCCCGAACGAGGGGTCATGGCCGCTGGTCCAGGTACCCTCGCCATCGGGTCCTCGATGGCTCTGCGCGCTGGTCATGCGCTGGACGGCAGCCAGGACGCCATCGTCGACACGTCCCGCCGCGCCCGCTATTCCACACATAAACCGGCACGTACTCGCAGATCCTGATGCTCGCACAGGAAGGGACGCCAGGCGATCAGAAAAGCGGATCGCCAACGGGGCCAACGGGGCCAACGGGGCCAACGGGCACCGACACCAGCGACCTCCTGTTTTCAGCATTGGTGCACCTTGCCATCGGTCGTCCCGCTATGGCACTGTAGACCCCCGTGGGGATGCTGTCTTTCGCGTTGGTTGTGCGGCGACGCGCGTACCAACCGTGACCGCCCCAGCAGCGTCGACGGGATTACGCGGGCGTCTCCTTCGCGGGTCGCTGTTCGAGATTGGCGGCTACGGCGCCCAGCAGATCATCCGGTTCGGCAGCAACCTCATTCTCACCCGGCTGCTTTACCCGGCCGCGTTCGGCCAGGCGACTATCGTCTCGACGCTGGGGACGGGCCTGGTGATGCTTTCCGACGTCGCCATCCAACCGTGTGTCATTCAAAGCCGGCGCGGCGACGAGGTCGCGTTCTTGAACACGGCGTTCACCCTGCAGGTGCTGCGTGGCTGCGCCCTGGCTCTGTTGATGGTGCTGGTCGCCAGGCCGGCCGCCTGGTTCTACCGTGAGCCGATCCTGGAGTCATTGATCCGCATCGGCGCGATCCAGCTTCTGCTCAACGGCTTTCATTCGACTTCGGTCTTCAGCTTGCGGCGGAAGCTGGCGCTCGGCTGGCTCAACGCGCTGGACCTTGGGACCAGCATCGCGACGGTCTCCTCGATCTTGATCCTCTGCCACCTGCATCCGACCGCCCAGGCTCTGGTGCTTGGCTCCGTCCTCGGTACCATTTTCGGCACCGTGGCCTCGCATTTCTTACCCGTCCCCTACCACAACCGGTTTCAGTGGGACAAAGACGCCGTGCAGGAGATCGGACGCTTCAGTCGCTGGGTGCTGGGCAGCAGCACCACGACGTTCCTTGGTATGCAAAGCGACCGCATCCTGCTGGGTCGGTTCCTGGGCACCGCATGGCTGGGCGTCTATGGCATCGCCGCGAACCTGGCCGAGATGTTGTCGGTGCTGGTGGGCCGGGTTATCGCCGGCGTTCTTTATCCGGCTCTCAGCGAAGCCGGACGGACGAACCGCGATCTCCCGTCGTTCTTCTACCGCCTGAGGTTGCGGTTGGATGCCTTCAGCATGACGGCCGCGGGCCTGCTGGGAAGCATGGGCGGCTGGGTCGTTCACGCGCTGTGGGACGCGCGGTACGCCAACGCCGCCTGGATCGTCGAGGTGCTCAGCCTGCGCGTGGCGATCGGGCTCATCATCGCCCCCATGGAGACCTGCCTGTTCGCGCTTGGCCACACCCGATACCTGTTCCTGCGCAGCTTGATGCGGCTCATCTCCACGGTCGTGGCGATGGTGGCGGGCTGGTATCTGTGGGGGGCCAAAGGGGTGATCTGGGCCACTGCGCTGGCCGAGTTGCCCACCGTGCTGGCGGTGTGGCCAAAGAGTCGCGCCCTGGGGATCCTGCGCATTCCGCGCGAGTTGCTGGCGGTCGCGATCTTCATCGCCGCCTATGCCGTCGGGCGGGTGATCCTGATTTGGCTGCCACAGATTCACCTTCGCTGAGGGCGCGCGCGCCGCGCCCTTTTAAGCAGGGCGCGCCCGATGAGCTCGAAGAAAAAGGGCAGGTCGTCAATCAGGTAGCGCCGCACCAAGCGGCCCGGCTCCTGCAACATCCGCCAGGCCCATTCCAGGCCCACCCGCTGCATCCAGCGCGGCGCCCGGCGCACGTCGCCAGCGACGAAGCTGAAGCTGATCCCGACGCCTATCATCCAGGCAGAGGGAAGAACATCGCGAAGCGCCTCGATGACTTGCTCTTGCTTGGGCGATCCCATGCCGACGAACAGGAGATCGGGCCTGGCCCTCAACACCTCGTCGCGCAGCGCCGCGATCTCCGCCTCCGAGGGCGGGCTCGCCACCCGGGGACTGGAGTACCCGGCGATCAGCAGCCCCGGCCAGCGCGCGCGCAGGCGGGCGACGGCGCGCGGGTTCGCCTCGGGATCGCCCCCCAGCAGGTAGATGCTTCGTCGCTCCTTCTCGGCGCGCTCCGCGAGCAGCAGCAGGAGATCCGAGCCGGCTACGCGCTCGGGTAGACGATCGCCCTGCAGGCGGGCGGCCCACACCAGCGGCATGCCGTCGGCCACGCACACGTTCGCGCCGGCATACAGGCGGCGCGCCTCGGGATCGCGGGCGTGGCGGCGCAAGAAGTCCAGGTTGGCGGTGACCAGCCAGCCCCCCTTCCCATCGCGCAGGCTGGCGAACACGTGCTCAACAATCCCCGCTCGGTCGGTCCGCGCCAGCGGCATTCCCAGCAAGTCACAAATCGGGAAAGGATCTGTCCGGGGCGAATCAAGGAGCGGCATCGGTCGACTGTCTCGACTATGCCCGGTTTTTCGCGCGTCGTGGGATCATCAATGGCGCCGCGCAGGTGCCGCCGGCCGCTCGACTTCGCGCGCGCAAACTGCTACGGTCGCCGCGGCGCTCGTGGATGATCGGGGTGTTTTCATGCGGCCAGGGTCGGGGCTGCCGGAGCCTCTCGTGGTGGCTGGCCCATGAAGGTCGCCTATCTCGTCAATCGTTATCCCTCGACCAGCCACACGTTCATCCGGCGCGAGATCCAGGCGCTGGAATCGCTGGGGGTCGAGGTCGCTCGCTTCTCTCTGCGCCCCGTGGCGAAGAGAGACCTGGCTGATCCCGCCGATCACGTCGAGCTGGAAAAGACGCGCGCCGTCCTCTCGGTCGGACCCGTCGGGCTGGCCGCGGCGTTCTTGCGCTCGTTGCTGGTGCGCCCGATCCGCCTCGCCCGCGGCCTCCTGCTCGCGGTCAAGGTGGGGCGTCGCTCGGACCGCGGCGTTCTCAATCACATAGCGTACCTGATCGAGGCGTGCGTGCTGGTCGAATGGCTTCGCAGCAGCGGCTGTGGGCACGTGCACGCGCACTTCGGCACGAATTCGACGGCGGTGGCCATGCTGGTCGACGTTCTGGGTGGTCCCCCTTTCAGCTTCACCATGCACCACGGCGCCAAGGAGCTGCTGGGCACGGGCGGCGTCGGCCCGACGGAGAAGATCAACCGCAGCCAGTTCGTCAGCGCAGTGAGCAGCTTTGGCCGCAGCGAGGTCTATCATTGCAGCGACTTTCAGCAGTGGTCCAAGGTCCATCTGGTTCGTTGCGGTCTTGACAGCGCATTCCTCGACGCAGTCGTGACGCCCGTACCGGACACGCCGCGGTTGGTGTGCGTGGGCCGAATCTCAGCACAGAAAGGGCAGATCATCCTCATCGAGGCGGCCGCCCGGCTGGCTGCCGAGGGCGTCCCGTTCGAACTGGTCTTCGTCGGCGACGGCGAGATGCGCGCCGACGTGGAGAAGGCCATCGCGGCGCACCGACTTGGCGAGCGCGTGCGAATCACCGGCTGGGCGGCCGGCGAGACCGTGCGGAGCGAGATCGTGGCGGCGCGCGCCTTCGTGCTGCCAAGCTTCTCCGAAGGGCTGCCAGTGGCGATCATGGAGGCCTATGCGCTGGGCCGCCCCGTCGTCAGCACCTACGTGGCCGGCATCCCCGAGCTGATAGAGCCCGGGCGAAACGGTTGGCTGGTGCCCGCCGGTTCGGTCGATCACCTGGTGCAGGCGCTGCGGGAGGTGCTGGAGGCGCCCGTGGCCCAGCTGCGCGCCATGGCTGAAGATGGCCGGCGCCGCGTGTGCGACCAGCACGACAGCCGCAAGAATGCCCGGATCCTGCGCGACCTGTTCGAGCAGACCAGTCGAGGGTCGGCCTCCCCGTAGCCGAGCGACCGGAAGGGCCGATTCGGTGACTGCGTGAGCGGCGCCGCACAGTCGAGCCCGTCTCTTACCCTGGCGCCGCCGATTGACGACGGCGCGGCCGATCAGCGGACGGGGCGCCTAGAGGATCTTCGCCAGATCGACCTTGCGGGCGGGATTGCCCAGGACCGCAGCGCCGTCCGGCACACTCTGGGTGACGACGCTGTTGGCGCCCACGAAAACGTCGTCGCCGATGACGATGTCGCCAACGATGCAGGCGCCCGGGCCGATCTCCACCCGGGAGCCGATCCGGGGCGATCGATCGGCGCCGCGGCGGATGAGCCCGATGGTGGCGCAATGGCGGACGGTCACGTCGTCGCCGACCGACCAGGCGCCCAGGAAGAATCCGCCGTGATGGATGATGCGGAGGCGGCGGCCGATGCGGGCGTTGTACGGCAGGTCGATGGCCCACAGGGCGATGGTGGCCTTGTGAGCGAAGCGATAAGCGAGCGTGAGTGGTGCCCGCAGCCCGCGCGGTTTCACCGACATGCGCCAGTTGCCGAAACGGCAGACCGCCAGAGCCCAGAACCCCGGGGACAGCAGGCTGCGACCATTCGTCGCAAAATCCTCCGCCACCAGCGCCGGAAAACTGATCCCCGGGGGGTTTTGATTCGTGTCGCCCAGTGGCAAGGCCCTGCCGGGTACCCGCACGAACGGCTCGGCGGCGGCGCCAGGCGCCGGTGCGGCTTCGTGAAGAGGTGAGCTCATGCGGTTGTCACTGAGGAACGATGCGCGCCGGCACGCCCAGCACCGTCGCGGCAGGCGGAACGTCCTTCAGCACGACGGAGTTGGCGCCCACCACCGCGCCACGCCCGACGCGCACCCCACCAAGGACACAGACTCCCGAGCCGAGATCCGCGCCGTCCTCTATGACGGGCAACGCGGCGCTCGCGGCCTTGGGCCCGACGCCAGAAAGCGGACGGCCTTCGTGCAGCGGACCGAAGGTCGTGTCGTGGCGCAGGTGGACGTCGTTACCGATCGACTTGGCCGTGAGCAGCATGCTGCCGTTGTGCCAGATGCGCACGCGGCGTCCCAGGGCCACGCTGCGGGGCAGGTGGATGCCCCAGATCCAGTCGATCCCCGTGAACATGGTGCGATAGACGAGATCCAGCGCGGCCCGCTCCGCGCCGGGCCGTCGCTGATCGAGGGCGCGGGTGCCGAGGCGGTGGGCGGCAATCGCCCAAAAACCCGGCGAGGTCAGATCACGCCCATGCGTCGCGAAGTCTTCCGCAAGCAACTGCAGCGTCGAAGACTGTTCGGATATCGTATCTGTCAGCGCCAACTCCCGGTGTGATAAACGTCCCGCTCGTAAGACATTCCCGGGCGTTATTTTACGCCAAAAGATCACGGCGTGGTTGCCTTTCAGTGTGGCGTCCATGGTGGCTCGTTCCTGGGCTCAAGGTGCGCTTTCATTTTCTTGGTCGGGCCGCCTGGTATAAATGCCCGAATGCAGCCGCGAATGGCGTGTTTGCCCGTTCCCGACAGATTCGCCCGCCCACAGGGTCTCGGGGCGTGAAACACCGTCCACTCGGGCGCAGCTCGGTCAGCGTCTCGGCCGTGGTCCACGGATGCATGGGCTTC
>JAXDMH010000894.1:0-4369 GCA_034666225.1 Myxococcales bacterium | reverse complement strand
TTCTCGCGTGGAACGCAGGCGGCTTTGCCGCCGAAGTTCCATCGCGGGAGGTCTGGAACCCTCTCAGGGTTCCAGAGGTTGTTGCTGGGTCATGCAGTGAAGTGTGCCGAGCCCCCACACCAGATCGACGGCGTGAATGCCCACCACTTTCCGCGACGGGAAAAGCTGCGCCAAGATCTCCAGCGCTCGGCGGTCCTGCGGATCGTTGAACGTGGGAACCAGAACCGCGGCGTTGCCGATGTAGAAATTGGCGTAGCTGGCGGGCAGGCGCACGCCGTCCAGGCGCACCGGCGCTGGCATCGGCAGCGGCACGACCCGCAGGGACTGGCCGTCGGCGTTGGCCATGGCCTCAAGGCGCCGGCGGTTCTCGCGCAGCGGAGCAAAGTTGGCGTCACCGGGATCAGTCTCTTCTGCCAACACCACCGTCCGCTCGTCGACAAAGCGGGCCAGGTCGTCGACGTGCCCGTGAGTGTCGTCGCCGGCGATGCCTTCGCCCAGCCACAGCACTTTGCGCACGCCCAGATACGCCCCCAGAATTTCCTCCAGCTGCTCGCGCGACAATCCGGGGTTGCGCGCCTGCACGGGGCTCAGCAGGCACTCTTCGGTGGTCAGCAACGTGCCGCGGCCGTCGACGTCGATGCTGCCGCCTTCCAGGACCACGCGCTGGGCCCGCCCTTTTTCGTCCGGGACCTCGGGCGTCCAGTGCGGCTGGCTCAGGCGCTGTGCCAGGCGGGCGCCCACGGCGTCATCCTTCTTGTGGTTGGCGTACTTCGCCCAGCCGTTGAACCGCCAGTTGGTCTGCCCGACCTGCCCGCCCGGTCCCTTGACGAACAGCGGGCAAAAATCGCGCGTCCAGCTCCGGTCGGTAGGGATGCGAAAGAAGTCGATCTGTCCCAGATCGACGCCCACGCGTGCCAGCAAGGCCCCCGCCCGGCGCTCCATCGCTGCGTCCTTCACCAGAATGCGAACGCGTTCGCCCGGCGCCAGGTGACGCACCACTTCGCCATAGACCCACGGGATAGGCGCCAGCTTGCCTGGCCAGTCGCGGCGCTCGTGCGGCCAGGCCAGCCAGGTGGCCAGATGCGGTTCCCACTCGGCCGGCATGCGATAACCGCGCGCCGACGGCGTCTGGGCGGTCATTCGTCGATCAGACGGCGGGTGATGGGCCCGTAGGCGTCAATGCGCCGATCGCGCAGAAACGGCCAGTGCCGCCGCACCGATTCTTGATGCGCGCGATCGCAGGGAACGATCAAGATCTCTTCCCGATCGCGCGACGCCTCTTGCAGCACGACGCCGAAAGGATCAGCAACAAAGCTGCCACCCCAGAATTCGATCCCGGCCTCCGGGGGAGAGCCGGGCGTCCCGGTCTTCACCGCCGGCACCTCGTGCCCCACCCGATTGACGGCGGCGACATAGACGCCGTTGGCGATGGCGTGACTGCGCTGGATGGTGTGCCAGGCGTTGGCCTGCGCGGCCCCGAACTCCGCTTTCTCCGACGGGTGCCAGCCGATCGCCGTCGGATAGAACAGCACGTCGGCGCCGCTGAGCGCGGTCAGGCGCGCCCCCTCCGGATACCACTGGTCCCAGCAGACCAGCGTTCCCAGCCGGCCAAAGGCGGTGTCGAAGGCGCGAAAGCCCAGGTCGCCAGGCGTGAAGTAAAACTTTTCGTAGTAAAGCGGATCGTCGGGGATGTGCATCTTGCGGTACACGCCCCGCAGCGCGCCGTCGGCGTCCAGAATGACCGCCGTGTTGTGGTAAACGCCGGCCGCCCGCCGTTCAAACAGCGACCCGATGATCACCACCTTCAACTCGCCGGCAATCTTGCCCAGCAGCGCCGTGGTCGGCCCCGGGATCGCCTCGGCCAGATCGAAGTTGGCGTGGTCCTCGCTTTGACAGAAATACTGCGTGCGAAAAAGTTCGGGCAGACAGATCACGTGCGCACCGCGCGCCGCCGCCGCGCGGATGTGCGCCACGGCGCGCTCGACGTTTTCGTCGGGCGATGGCCCGCAGCGCATCTGCACCAGGCCCAGCGTGAATTTGGTGGGGGATGGCATGGACGCGATAACTATTGTCGGCCGCCCGGCAATTGCAAGAGCACGCCGACGATGTTGCGCAAAAGTTGATCCCAGACGGGCCGCGCATCCGGAAAAATGGCGGCGGTGTCCGTCATGATCTGACGGGCGCCGCCCGGGCCGTTGGCCAGGCGCACGAACGCCGCGTCCTCACGCACCCACAGACCGATGGAGTCGGCGTCCAGCTCGCAATGGAACTGCAGTCCGAACTGACGCGTCCCCAGGCGAAAGGCCTGGTGGGGACAGTGAGGCGTCGAAGCCAGATGCACGGCGCCTGGCGGCAGATCGAACGTGTCGCCGTGCCAGTGTAGCATCTGTTCTTGCGGCCGCAGTCCGGCCAGCGCCGGCTCGCGATCGACGCCCAGAAAATCGACCGGCCCCCAACCCACCTCGCGCACCACCGACCAGCGACCGTAGCCGTCGCGGCGTCGATTGGGATAAACCGCAGCGCCGCCGCCCGCCGCCAGCAGCTGCGCGCCCAGGCAGATCCCCAGCACCGGTCGATCGTCCGCCACCATGCGCCCCAGCAGATCAATCTCCCGGCGCAAAAACCCATAACGGCGATCGTCGACGTCGCCCACGCCCATGGGCCCGCCCATCACCACCAGCAGCGCCTCGTCGTCGATGTCACCGGGCACCGACTCGCCGGCGAAGACTTGCCGGCAGGAAACAGTGATCCCTTGTTCCGCCAGCAGGCCGGCCAGCCGCCCGGGCCCTTCGGTCGGCGTGTGTTGCAATACAACGGCGGTCTTGATCAGCGACGTCTCCACGAGTCCCATCATCCGTCATCCACTTTGCACTTTGGCGCGGCCACCGGCAGAGAAAAACCAGGTGGGCGGTGGCGCCGTCACCACCAAGGTCTGGTCGGTGATGGGATGGCGTAGGCGAATCGATTCGGCGTGCAGGCGCAGGCCCGTGATGCCGTGCCCGGCCGAGAACGCCCGCGAGGTCTCGTTGCCGTAGATGGGATCGCCGACAATGGGCAAACCCGCCGCCGCCAGATGCGCGCGCACCTGGTGGGCACGGCCCGCGTGCAGCCGGGCGCGCACCAGCGCCGTCGATTCGTCCACGTCAACGTCAGCCAGCCGCTGCCAGTCGGTGTGCGCCGGCAATGGATTCCGACCGGCGTCGATCGACACCCGAGCGCCGTGCCGCCCGACGCGTCCTATGGCACCGTCGAAGTGGCCTTGCTCCGGTGGCTGGCCAAAAACCTGTGCCAGGTACGTCTTCTCGCAGTCGGCATGACCCAGCGCCGCCCGCAACCGCGGCCAGACCAGCCGGCGCCGGGCCGCCAGCAGAACACCGCTGGTCTCGCGATCCAGTCGGTGACCCAGCCCCGCCTCGCGCGGATCGTCGCTGGCCGTCGCGCACTCGGGAAACAGCGCGACCAGGCCGTTGGCGGCGGTCCCGCGCTCGTCGCGGCGCAGCGGGTGCGCCGCCACCCCCGCCGGCTTGTTCACGGCCACCAGGTCAGCGTCTTGATATAACACCGGAAGGATCACCGACGGATCGGGCAGCACCCAACCCTCGCCCTCAGCGGGGAACGCCGCCGCCGCTGTCTCCACCTCGACGGTCTGACCGACCGCCACGCGCTCGCCCTTGCGATGGGCCGCTTTTCCGTCGACGCGCACGCTGCCATTGGTCAGCAAACGCCGAGCGGCATGGACGCTGGCGCCACCCATGATCTGCGCCAAGAAATGATCCAGCCTCAGCCCGGCAGACGAGGCATCGACGACGAACCGGGGCAAACGACTACTTCTTCTTGGCGATCGCCCTGGCGACCGGCGCCGCCGCCTTGCCGGCAGCCACCGCGCCCGCCGGCGTCTTGCCGTCACGCAACGGCCCGCCGGGCGGCACCTTGGCGACCGGCGCCTTCTCCGCTTTGATCGCGACCGCCCGGTGCGCGCCGGCGTCGACGGGGGTCAGACCGTGTCCCGCTGGGTGCGCACCGCTGATGCCGACGACGGCAACCGGCTTTGGCGATGTGCTGTTCTTGGCACCGCGCTTGGCGCCCGCCGCCATTCCCATGGTCACCTCGCGCGGCGGCTCGCCCACCGGCGAATAGACGACGATGCGCTGCCCATCGTGCAGCTCCGTGTTGTACGAGAAGCGATTGATCCGCGCCAGATCGCCAGGGGTCAGCCCATACCGGCGCCCCACCTTCGCCAGCGAATCGCCCACCTTGCATTGGTAGAAAAGCCGGCGTTTTCCCCGCCGGGCCGCTTCCAGTTCCAGAAACTCGTCGGACCCCAGCGTCACCACCCGAACGGCGGCGGCGTCCAGCATGACCACACCCG
>JAXDMH010000893.1:0-4437 GCA_034666225.1 Myxococcales bacterium | reverse complement strand
CACATCTTCGAGCCGTTCTTCACCACGAAGGATGTCGGTGAAGGAACCGGCCTGGGGCTGGCCGTCTGCTATGGCATCGTCCAGGAGCACGGCGGGTGGATCACCGTCGACAGCACAGTGGGAAAAGGAAGCCGTTTCAGCGTATATCTGCCGGCGGTGGGGGACAGCGAGGAGCAGCCAAGTCATGAGCGATGACCTCTGCAATGCCGTTCTGATCGTCGATGACGATGTCGCCATGTGCGAGATGCTGGCCAAGGGCCTGGCACGCAAGGGGTTCCGCTGCGACTTTCGCACCTCGGCCGGCGAGGCGCTGGCTGCCATGGAGTCCGATTCGTTCGACGTCGTGGTGACCGACCTCAACATGCGCGCCATGAATGGCCTCGAGCTGTGCGCGCGCATCGTGGCCAATCGGCCGGACGTCCCGGTGGTCGTCATCACCGCCTTTGGCAGCCTGGAGACCGCCATCGGCGCCATCCGCGCCGGCGCCTATGACTTTGTTCCCAAGCCCGTCGACGTCGAGACGCTGGCGCTGACGGTGGCGCGCGCCGCCGAGCGACGTGCCCTGCGCGAGGAGGTGCGCCGCCTGCGCCACGCGCTGACCGAGACGCGACGCTTTGATCAGATGATCGGCGACAGCGCTCCCATGCGACAGCGGGGCACGCTGCTGTCACAGATCGTCGAGTCGAGCACGTCGGTTCTCATCACGGGCGAAAGTGGCACCGGAAAGGAGCTGGTGGCCGGCGCCCTTCACCGCCTGGGCCCGCGCAAGAGCGGGTCGTTCGTGGCCATCAACTGCGCCGCCATGCCCGAGCCGCTTCTGGAGAGCGAGCTGTTCGGCCACGCCCGCGGCGCTTTCACCGACGCGCGCGCCGACCGCGCCGGCCTGTTCGTGCAAGCCCAGGGCGGGACGCTGTTTCTCGACGAGATCGGGGACATGCCGCTGACCATGCAGGCCAAGCTGTTGCGCGCGCTGCAGGAGCGGACGGTGCGGCCCGTGGGCGGCGATCGCGAGATTGCCTTTGACGTTCGGATCATCGCGGCCACCAACCGCGATCTGGAAACCGCCGTGGCCGAGCATCGCTTTCGCGAGGATCTCTATTTTCGCATCAACGTGATTCAGGTGGCCGTGCCGCCGCTGCGCGCCCGGGGGAACGACGTCCTCCTCCTGGCTCAGGCATTCGTGCAGCAATTCGCGGCGCGGTCGGCAAAGAAGGTGACCGGGATCGGAACGGCCACCGCCCAGCGTCTGCTGTCGTATCAGTGGCCCGGCAACGTGCGCGAGCTGCAGAACGCCATCGAGCGGGCGGTGGCGGTCACCAGCTTTACCGAGATCACCGTCGACGATCTGCCCGAACGAATTCGTGACTATCGTGCCTCCCACGTCGTCGTCGCCGCGGAAGATCCCTCGGAGCTGGCCACGATGGACGAGGTCGAACGCCGCTATATCGCGCGCGTCATGCAGGCTGTCGGCGGCAACAGGACGCTGGCCGCTCGCGTGCTGGGGCTGGATCGCAAGACCCTGTACAACAAGCTGGCCAAGCTGCCGGGGGAGGGCTGAGCCCCTACCGCGAGCCAACCCTCCCTCCGCCGGGTCAGCGGCGCTGGCCCGGCAGACACGCTCAATAGCTGGCCTCCATGACGGTCATGTTGTCGTCCACCCTGGTGACGCCGGGGACGCTCTTGGCGTCCTGGAGGGCCCTGCCGCGTTCGGATTCCGAGCGGACGCTGCCGGTCAGCACCACCCAGCCATCCTTGGCCGACACGGCGATGTTGTCGAAGGGCAGATCCTGATCATTGGCCAGGGTCGCCTGGACGCTGGCGGCCAGGCTGACGTCGGTGGCGGTGATGATGGTCGGTGCGGTGGGCAGATCGGCATCGGCCAGCGCGGGCCGAGCCAGCATGCCGGCCGCCCCCGTGGTGATAGCCAGCGACAGCATCGACGCGAGTGACAATTGTTTCAGGTTCATGACGGGCCTCCTTCAGTTTTCGCTGGGCACCATGCTCAGCTTGCTTTCGTCGAGTGGTTTTGCAGCCGCTGTGCCAGCCAGACGGGCCGTCTTTCCTGGCGGCCCTCTCGTCGGTGGCGGGGAGAACTTCCCCAAGCACCGGTCCTGAGGAAACTTTCCCCGGCGGCGCCGATCGCGGGTGGGCGTCGTGGTCTTGCTTCCCATGGTTGGTGCGACATACTCGGCGCCAAACCATGTGGGCGGTGTCAAACACCGCGGGGGAGGACGACGATGACTGAAGAGGCGTCTGATGCATCAACGAACAAGCCAGCGACGATAACCGAGCACGAAGCGCAGCAGGTCGCGCTGGCCAATGCCACGGGACGACCGCCCGTCGTGTTCGTGCACGGACTGTGGCTCTTGCCCAGCAGCTGGGACCGCTGGGCGACCCTGTTCCAGGAGGCGGGCTTCACCGCGCTGACGCCCGGGTGGCCAGACGATCCGGAGACCGTCGCCGAGGCGAACGCCCATCCCGAGGTGATGGCCCACAAGACGGTCGGGCAGGTGGCGGATCACTTCATCGAGATCATTCGCAAGCTGAACAAGAAGCCCGCCATCATCGGACATTCGTTCGGCGGTCTGCTGGCACAGATCCTGGCCGGGCGCGGCCTGTCGGCGGCCACGGTGGCCATTGATCCCGCTCCCTTCCGCGGCGTGCTTCCGCTGCCGTTGTCGGCGCTGAAATCCGCGTGGCCGGTGCTGGGCAACCCGGCCAACCGCAATCGCGCCATTCCTCTCACGTACGAGCAGTTCCGTTTTGCCTTCGCCAACGCCGTCAGCGAGGACGAGGCCAAGCAGCTGTACGCCACCTTTGCGGTGCCGGCCTCCGGTGCGCCCCTGTTCCAGGCGGCCGCCGCCAATCTGAACCCGTGGACGGAGGCCAAGGTCGACACCAAGAACCCGGAGCGCGGTCCGCTGCTGATCATCTCGGGCGAGAAGGACCACACGGTCCCCTGGGCCATCGCGGACGCGTCGTTCAAGCAACAGGAGAAGAACCCCGGGGTCACGGAGATCGTCGAGATCCCCAACCGCGGACACGCCTTGACGATCGACAGCGGCTGGCGCGAGGTGGCCGCCAAGGCCCTGGCGTTCGTCCAGCGGTTCGCTCGCGGGTGAGCCGCAGGGCGCGGGGGAAGCGCACGCTCTGGCAGGCTGCTGAAGAAAGGTCGCTGGAAGGACAATGACGTGACATCCACAGATCCACCCAAAATAGAAAATCTGCGAACCCAAACCGCCGGTCGGAGCATCTCGAACGCCATGCGTTTTGTCCTGGCCGCCGTTGTCTTGCTGGTGGTGATCGGCGTCCTGGCCGGCACCAAGTTCGCGCAGATCTCCATGTTGATCCGCTCCGGCCAGGCCGCCCAGGCGGCCGGGCCGCCCCCCGAAGCGGTGGGAACCGCGGTGGCCAAGGGGGGAGACTGGGAGTCGGTGCTGGAAGCCGTGGGCAGCGTCGCCGCCGGACGCGGGGTCACCATCAGCAACGAGATCCCAGGCGTCGTGAAGACCATCCGCTTCGAGTCGGGGGCCAAGGTCCACGCCGGCCAGGTGCTGGTCGAGCTGGACTCTGGCGTCGAGCGGGCGCAGCTCGCGTCGCTGCGGGCGCGGCAGGGGCTGGCGACCACGACCGCCACCCGCACCCGCCGCCTGCAAGAAAGCGGCGCGTACACCAAGGCGCAGCTGGACAACGATGAGGCGCAGTTAAAGACGGTCAGCGCCGACGTGCAGGCGCTGCAGGCGCAGATCGAACGAAAGACCGTGCGCGCCCCCTTCTCCGGAAAGCTGGGCATCCGCTCGGTGAACCTGGGACAGTACCTGAACCCCGGCACCGCCATCACCGTGCTGGAATCGACGGACGCGGTCTACGTCGACTTCAGCATTCCGCAGCAGCAGGCCGCCCGGGCGCCGGTCGGCACCGCCATCCGCCTGGTCCTGCCCGGCACGCAGCCGCCGCAAACCCTGGCCGGGAAGATCGCCGCCGTCGACCCCAACGTCGATCCCGTCACCCGCGCGGTCAAGCTGCGCGCCAGCGTGGTGGAGGAGCGCACCGGCAAGGATGAGACTGCCGCCAAGGACGCGAAGGACACCAAGGACGCCAAGGACAAAGATCAGCTGCGCCCCGGAATGTTCGTCAACGTCTCGGTGGTGCTCCCCGAACGCAAGAATGTGGTCTTCGTGCCGGCGACGGCGCTCATACGGGCGCCGTACGGCAACTCGATCTACATCATCGAGGATCGCAAGGACGACAAGGGTCATCCGGTGAACGGCCCGGACGGCAAGCCGGCCAAGGTGGCCCGCCAGCAGTTCGTGCGCATCGGCACCAGCCGCGGCGACTTCGTGGCCATCGAGGAAGGGGTCACCGCCGGGCAGGAGGTGGTCACGCTGGGCGCCTTCAAGCTGCGCAACGGCGCGCCGGTGATGGTGAACAACGAGA
>JAXDMH010000892.1:0-5617 GCA_034666225.1 Myxococcales bacterium | reverse complement strand
TCCGGCAAGGTCGCCGTCGGCGCGGCGATCACCGGGCGCGGCTGGGTGCGCACGCGGCGAGACTCAAAGGCCGGCGTATCGTTCATTCACCTGCATGACGGGTCGGGTTTTGAGCCGATCCAGGTGGTGGCGCCCAGCCAGCTGCCCAACTATGAAAGCGAGATCCTGAAGCTGACCGCCGGGTGCGCCGTGGTGGCCAGCGGTGTCCTGGCGACCAGTCAGGGGAAGGGCCAGGCCGTCGAGCTGCAGGCCACCGCCGTGCAGGTGGTGGGCTGGGTCGACGATCCCGAGACCTATCCGATGCAGCAGAAGCGGCATTCGCTGGAGTATCTGCGGGAGGTCGCTCATTTGCGGCCGCGCACCAACACCATCGGGGCGCTGGCCCGGGTGCGCCACTGCCTGAGCATGGCCATCCACCGGTTCTTTCACGAGCACGGTTTTTTCTGGGTTCACACGCCCATCATCACCGCCAGCGACTGCGAGGGGGCGGGGGAGATGTTTCGGGTCAGCACGCTGGATCTGGCCAACATCAACGCCATCCCGCGAACGGCCGAGGGCAAGCCGGATTTCGCCCAGGATTTTTTCGGCAAGGAGGCCTTCCTGACGGTCAGCGGGCAATTGAACGTCGAGACCTACTGCCTGGCGCTGTCCAAGGTCTACACGTTCGGGCCGACATTTCGCGCCGAGAACAGCAACACCAGCCGCCACCTGGCGGAGTTCTGGATGGTCGAGCCGGAGATCGCTTTTGCTGATCTGGCCGCCGACGCTGATCTGGCCGAGGCCTTCTTGAAATACATCCTGAAGGCGTTGCTGGATGAACGCGGCGACGACATGAAGTTCTTCGCCGAACGGATCGACAAGGAATGCATCACGCGCGTGGAAAAGTTCGTGGCCTCCAGCTTTGAACGGATGAGTTACACGGACGCCATCGCCGCGCTGGAGAAGAGCGGCAAGAAGTTCGAGTTTCCCGTGCGCTGGGGCATGGACATGCAATCCGAGCACGAGCGCTGGCTGACCGAGGAGCACGTCAAACGCCCGGTGGTGGTGATGAACTACCCGAAGGAGATCAAAGCGTTTTATATGCGGGTCAACGACGACGGCAAGACCGTGGCGGCCATGGACGTGCTGGCCCCCGGCATCGGCGAGATCATCGGTGGGTCGCAGCGCGAGGAACGCCTGGATGTGCTTGACGCGCGGCTGGCCGATTACAAGCTGGATCCCAAGGTGTACTGGTGGTACCGGGACCTGCGGCGGTACGGCACGGTGCCGCACGCCGGGTTCGGTCTGGGGCTGGAGCGCACCATCATCTACGCCACCGGCATGAACAACATCCGCGACGTCATTCCGTTCCCGCGCGCGCCCGGCCAAGCGGCGTTCTGAGAGCGAAGACGGATTTCCGCTTTTCTGGGGCGTCGCATCTGGAATAGTGTGTGGTGCACAACGCGGGATGACGTCGGGCGCCCCCACGCTCGGCGGAGAACGGCGCGTCGGAGATCTTGGAGGGCCTCGTGAAAATTCGAACGTTGGCAATGCTGGTCGGGGTTGTCGTTGTCGGTGCAGTGGGGGGATGCGCGTCGGTGAAGACGTCGGCGCAGGCGGACGGCGGCGTCACCGGCAGCGGTGGCATCAGCGGCAGCGGCGGTGCTAGCGGAGGTGGCGGTGGCGGCAATGGCAACGGGGGCGCCAACGGCGGTACCGGCGGCGCGGTCGGCTCAACAACCTGCGCGCCCAACTGCACCGATTTTCCCGCTGAACCGATCGTCACGGCCGGCGTGCCGGCCAATGCGCCCACCATGTTCGGCGCGCCCGGCAGCGGTAGCCAGGGGACGGGGCCGTGCCTGAGCGATCCGCAGGACGGGACGCTGTTCCCGGCGAACTGGTTGCGCCCGCGCTTCAGTTTTCAGGCGCCGGTGGGGCAGAGCCTGTTCGAGCTGCGACTGCACAACGCCAGCGAGAAAAACGATCTGGTCGTCTATACGATGTCGCCGACTTGGACCATGCCCAAGGACATGTGGAACAGCCTGGGCGCGCACGCGGTGAATCAGCCCATCACCGTCACGGTGCGCGGCCTGGCCACGGCGGGTGGCGCCAGCACGGTCAGCGTCAGCGCGCCGTCGACATTCACCATCGCGCCCGTCGGCGTGGGCGGATCGATCGTCTACTGGACCACCACCGGGGTCTCGTCGCTGAAGGGTTTCAAGGTCGGCGACGAGACGGTCACGCCGGTGATGACGCCGGCCCAGGCCGGCCCCGGCGTGCAGTGCATCGGTTGCCACACGTCGACGCCGGACGGCCAGTTCATCGGCTTCGCGGCCAACAAGGCACCCGACCATGCCGACCCGGCCAGCCTGGGCATTCGCTCGGGGACCACGCTGCAAGAGCCGGCGTATTTGACGGCGGCGGGGCGGCAGATGCTGCAACGGATGCAGCAGCCCATCGCGGCGTTCTCGGGGGCGCACTGGAAGACGGGCGACCGGATCGCGCTGTCGCTGTTGCAAAACCAGAACATCGTGTGGACCGACCTGGAGGCGGCGACGGCCACGCAAGACGCCGGCTGGGGAATCATCGCCCGGACCGGCGACACCGGCCTGCCGGTCGGGCCGACCTGGAGTCACGACGGTCAGACCATCGCCTATACGTCGGTGACGGGCGGCTCGACCGACACCGGGGTGCGTGTGCTGTCCGGCCTGGGGTCGCTGTTCACCGTGCCCTACGGCGATCGCACGGGCGGGACGGCGGCGGCTTTGAAGGGCGGCGACGATCCCAAATTCCACGCTTACTATCCGTCGTTTTCGCCCGACGACCATTTTGTGGCGTTCACGCGCGCACCCAGCAGCGGCAACAACTATGACATCCCGGCGGCGGAGATTTTCCTGTTGCCGCGCGAAGGAGCGGCGACGCCCACCCGGGTCGCGGCCAACGATCCGCCCCAGTGCACCAAGCGTTCCAGCCCGGGACTGACCAACAGCTGGCCCAAATGGGCGCCCACCGTCGGACGGGCCGGCGACCTTTCGTACTACTGGCTGACGTTCTCGTCGCGGCGGATGACCGGCGGGCAGCCGCAGATCTTCATCACCGCCATCACCGTCAGCGAGGTCGGCCTGCTGCAAACCTATCCGGCCCTGTACGTCTGGAATCAGCCGGAGCTGGAGTCGAATCACACCCCCGCCTGGGACGTCTTCGAGATCGCGATCCCTTAGTTGGAGATCAATTCTCGATTCACCGACGGCCGACGAGCCTGGCCGCTGGCTGCGCCGGGCTCCGCTTCCGGGGCTCAAAGTACCCGGTGTACATTTCCGCTCCGGTTCTCGCCCGGCGTCGCCAGCGACCAGGGGTGTCGGCCGGGTCTTTGAAGGCGCGCTGGATCAGCGTTTGCGTTTTTGCAGGGCGGCGCGGCGGGCCTGGGCGCGGTCGAGGCCGGCTTGACTGGCGAGCGGCGGTGGGGTGGGCGTCGATCCGGCGGCGCCGGCGGGGCCGGCGCCCGGGCTGGCGGCGCCGAGGTGGGCGGCCAGCGCGCTGACGGTGGGGAAGCGGAAGAGATCCAGCAGCGACACCGATCGGCCCAGGGCCGCGCCCAGCATGCCGCTGGCGCGCACCACCAGAAGTGAATTGGCGCCCAGGTCGAAGAAGTTGTCGCGCGTGCCGACCTCTTCCAGGCCGAGAAGTTTCTGCCAGCAGCCGGCGATGAGGCGTTCCAGTTCGCTGGCTGGCGGACTGGCCGGGGTCGCGCTGGTGGGACGATGGTGGGAGCGTTCCGGCGCGGGCAGCGCCTTGCGATCGACCTTGCCGTTCGGGGTGAGGGGCAGGCGCGCCAGGACCACGAACGCGGCCGGCATCATGTAGTCGGGCAGCCGATCGGCCAGCTGCGCGCGCAGTGCCGGCACGATGTCCTGGGTGGGCGTCGAGGCGGTGGCGGTGCGAGCGGCGGCACCCGGACGGCGGACCAGATCGTCGATGGACGGTGGGGGCGACGAAGGCTTCGCAGCGTTGCCGGCGCGCAGTTCGAGGGCCGCGGTGGCTTGCCCGCCGCGGGGACGAAATGTGGCGTCGAAGGCGTCGAGGCGACCCGACGCCGCCCAGGTCACCGCGACGTCATAGTCGGACGACAGTTGCCACAGGTCTTCGGGATCGATGCCATGCGGACGCACGGACGCGGCGCTGCGCAGCTCGGCGGCGGTGAGGCGGCCAGCGGCCGGGTCGGTCAAGCGGCGCGTGCTCTCGACGCTGTCCACCAGGCGCGCGTTGGGGAGATCGGCGAAGGACATCCCGGTCGGTCCGGCCTGGGACAGAGCATCGCGCAGGTCACCCAGTGTGACGGCATTTCCCAGGGACGCGGTCGGTGGTGGCGAGGCCGGGTCGCCCGGCGCGCGCGTGCTGAGCACGACGTCATAGCGAAAGCGGGTCATCTCGTTGCTGCCGTGTCCCCGCTTGAGAAGCACCGCCGTCGATTTGATCTGCGGGAGGCGCCCGCCCAGCACATCCAGCGTGAAGAGGCGGGGATCGATGGCCAGCTCGGCGTCCTGAATGTGGCGGCGGTCGATGCGCCGCAAGAGCTCGTCGCCGGTGGCATCGTCGGAGGCGCGCTGCAGTTCGATCCAGGCGTGCTGGGCGGGCAGCAGGGCCAGGCTGCGCACGTCACCGACGAAGATCGAACCGCCGGGCGCCAGGGCCCGCGCCGACTGTTCCAGGACGCGCATCAGGTAGGCGGCGTCGGGGAAATACTGCACCACCGAATTGATGATCACGGTGTCGAAGCGCCCGGACGGGATCTGCGAAAAATCGGCCGCTTCGCCCTGGCGCAACGACACCGACGACAGGGCGCGGCCGTGCAGCTTGCGTTGCAGGCCGGTCAGCACGGTGGCGGAAAAATCAACGCCCAGGTATTCGTCGCAGGTGGGCGCCAGGCGCAGCAGCAGAAGGCCGGCGCCGCAGCCCAGCTCCAGGATGCGCCGCGGTTTCAGGGCGGCGACGCGCCCCACCGTGTGGCCGACCCATTCACGCATCTCGGCGGCGGGCAGCGGGGCGCCGGTGACGCTGCTGGTCCACCCGGTGAAGTCGTCTTCGGAATCGACGCTGTCGTTGTCGCCGGCGCCGGCGCCGGGTCGCTCTTGGCCGTAGGTCTCGTTCCAGATAGCCCGCCAGCGCTGCACGTCGGCGCCGTCGTCGGCGGGAGCGGGCGCGGGGTGGGTGGCGTCGGACCTGCTGGTGGCGTCGTCGCCGCCGCGCGCGACGACGTAGGCGCACAGACGCTTGTCGCCCGGGCTGTCCTCGCGCGCCACCACCACGGCCTCGCGAACGGCGGGGTGCGCGCTGATCACCGCTTCGATCTCGCCAAGCTCGATGCGATAGCCCCGGATCTTCACCTGGTGGTCGATGCGTCCCAGAAAATCGATGGTGCCGTCGGCGCGGTAGCGGGCCAGATCGCCGGTGCGATAAAGGCGCGCATCGATGTGGCTGTCGGCGCCGGGAAACGGATCGGGGACAAAGCGTTCGCGGGTCAGATCGGGGCGGGCCAGGTAGCCGCGCACCACGCCGTGGCCGCCGATCAGCAGTTCGCCGGCCACGCCCACCGGGCAGGGCTGCATCGACGCGTCGACGATGAAGATTCGGGTGTTGG
>JAXDMH010000891.1:0-7679 GCA_034666225.1 Myxococcales bacterium | reverse complement strand
ATTGTGTTGCAACTTAGGATTTATCGAATTACACAGTCCAGATATTTACAGTCAGGCCACGGCCTTTTACGCACAGTGGTCCAGCCGCAGAAAGGCCCAGCTACCGCAATTCAGCCTTATGTCGATCGGCGTGCTGCAGTACCACCCGACCCCCATCCTCACCGACGTCTGGATCGACGACATCCGCGTCAGCAGCACGCGCATCGGGTGCACCGCCCCCCGCGCAATAGGAACAATCGCGCCTTGAAAGACGTCAGCCGCTCTGTGAGGATCCACAAAGACATGAACATGACGCCAGCACGGACATTTGCCAGTGGCCGGGGTGTGTTTGCGGCCGGGCTGGCCACCGCGCTGTGCCTGGCGGCAGCCTGCAGTCCCAGTCCGCAACAGGCGCCGGTTGACAGCGGCGGCCAACCCCAAGACACGGGCTTGCAGCCGTCCCCCGACACCGCCCCGGCTGCGGAAGACACCGCGCCGCTCCCGACGCCCGATACCGCGCCCCCCGCGCCGGACGTCGGCTCCCAGGATGTCGTCGCTCCCATCCCCGAGGTCGCAGCCGACACCAGCCAGCCGGACGCCGGCAACAAGCCGCCCGCGGCGCCCAGCGCGGGTTGCAGCTCGGCCGATCAGCTGCCCGAGGGTGCCGGAACCCTGCCCGGCGGACGCAAGTACATGGTGCACCTGCCGACCGGCTACGACAAAACCAGGCCCTACCCGCTGGTGTTCGGCAATCACCCGAACGGCGGAACTATCGCAATGTTCGAGGACCAGAAGACCAAGACGGTGATGAAAGAGTGGGCCATCCTGGTGCTGACCCAGTCGGAGACCGGTGTCTGGACTGCGGCCTTTCCCGCCGACCTGGCCTACTTCGACGCGCTGGTCCCGCTGCTGAAAGAGAAGCTGTGTGTCGACACCGGGCGCATCTATGCATTCGGCTTCAGCGGCGGCGCGTCGTTTTCAAACCTGCTGGCCTGCAAGAGGGACTTCCTGCGGGCGGTCGGCGGTGGCGGCGGCATCCCGGGCTACAACGGTTACACCGCGGCCGACTGCAAGCCGATGCCCGCGTGGATCGACCAGGGCATGCGCGCCGGCCTGGTCGAGCTGTGGACGGCGAAGGACGGCTGCACGCAAAAGCTGCCCGGCAATCGACCCAACTGCAGCACTTACATGTGCACGACGGCTCCGGTGGTCTATTGCACCAACGGCGCGCACATCTGGCCGTCTTACGGCAGCGAGGATGTCTCGGCGTTTTTTCGGCAGTTCTGATCGACCAAGGCGAACCTGCAGATGGCATCCGCGTAAACCGAAGTCTGGCACACGGCTATTCATAAATGTCCGATAGAGCCAATTAGAAATGGCGCAAAAGTGCCATCAAACACCTACCGGCGCACGAAACCTTAATTTTCTTTGCCTCGTGCCGCGTTGCAGATCGTCTTTGAAATAGCGCATTGATGTATTGCCCGATTCTGCCGACAGTTGCCGGTACCCAGGGCCAAGAGGAGGTAGCGGATGGAATTCCTCTCAGGATTCGCGCGGACGCCTGCTGTGTTTTTGGGGTGCTACGCCCTTGGTCTGGTTTCAGGCTGCACCGGAACCATCGGCGGCGGGAATGGACAGCCCACTGACACACCCAACGGTCAGGTTGTGCCGGGCGGCATAGGGTCCAACGGCCCGAATGGCCTGTCGTCGCTACCGACGGCCGAGGCCTGCCAGAAGCGCGCGATTGAACCCGGTCCAGCGCCGATGCGGCTCTTGACGGCGCAACAGTATCTCAACACGATTCACGACCTCGTGGGCGATGTTCCCTCGCTGGCGTCGGTGTTCGCCGGCGTCAACGGCGACTCGGCGCTGGGGTTCGTGCAGGCCGACGTGGGTCAAGTGGAGATGGAGGCCTTTCAAAAAGCCGGCGATCTGGTCGGCAACACGGTATCCGCCGACGCCACCACCCTGTCCACCCTCGCTCCCTGTGCGGGCGCCGACAAACGAAGCTGCGCCCGGACCTTCGTGCAGACGTTCGGAGCAAAGGCCTATCGTGCCCCGATCACCGACAGCGCCGATATCGAACGGCACCTGCTGGTCTTCGATGCCGGCGCGACCACCAGCTACGAGCAGGGGATCGGGATGATGGTGAGCGCGATGCTGCAATCGCCCCGCTTTCTTTATCACGTCGAGATCGGGACCACGGACAAGGTCGCCGACGACGCTGTCAAGCTATCGGGATTCGAGGCCGCCGCACGGTTGTCGTACGCGCTGTGGAATACGAAGCCCGACGACAAGCTGACGGCCGCCGCCGCGGCTGGAATGCTGTCGTCGAAGGAGGGGGTGGCGGCGCAGGTTCAGTGGATGCTGGCCGACGCCAGGGGCCAGACCATGGTTCGGCGCTTCCTCGAGTCGTGGATCCACCTGTCGGACGTGGACGCGCTGGTCAAGGACAAGACGCTCTTCCCGCAGTGGGACGGCTCAACGCTGAAGACGTCGATGGTCGATCAAGCGCATGCGTTCTTCGACGACATCTTGGGAGCGCAGGGCGGCCGGCTGGCTTCCTTGCTGACGTCGACGACCGTGTTCGCCAACAAGGATCTGGCCCCGTATTACGGCGCCGCAACGGCCAGCACAAACTTCCAGCCGGTGCAGCCCCAGGGGGCAGTGGCGACTTCCGGACTGCTCACCTTGCCGGCGTTCCTGAGCACGCTGGCCAAGCCGGACGAGAGCTCTCCCATCTATCGCGGCAAGTTCGTACGCGAACAGTTGCTCTGTCAGCTGTTGCCGCCGCCGCCGCCCATTGTGCCCAAGGCGCCCGAAGTGCAAGCCGGCGGGTCGACCCGCGATCGTCTCAAGCAGCACGAGGTGGATTCATCTTGCAGCGTGTGTCACCAGTTGATGGATCCGATTGGCTTCGGATTCGAGAACTACGACGCCCTTGGCCAGTACCGCTCGACTGACAACGGTCAGGCGGTGGACGCCAGCGGCGAGATAACCGCGCCCTCCGACATCGCGGGCAAGTTCAACGGCGTGGTCGCGCTGGGACAGAAGCTGGCCGGCAGCAAAGCCGTGCAAGAGTGCATGGCCCGGCAGTGGTTCCGTTTCATGCAGAGCCGGTTCGAGCAGGAGGTCGATGCCTGCTCGATGACCGCCATCGTCGACAAGTTCCGCGCCAACGACAATAGCCTGAACAGCCTGCCGCTGGCGTTGATTCAAACCGACGCTTTTCTCTACCGCCGCCCCCTTGATTCGAAGGTGTCACCATGAACCGCCCACCTGTTGTCGATTCGCGCACGCGCATCAGCCGTCGGCGCCTGCTGCGCGGAATGGGAGCCACGGCTGTCGCGCTGACGAGCCCAATCTGGCGTCCGGCCACTGCGTTCGGTGCCAGTGCCCCGGGACGAGCCGCCAAGCGTTTCATCGGGATCTTCTCGGCCAACGGGACCATACCGTCGGCGTTCTTCCCGTCGGGCACGGCCCAGGATTCTCCGCTGACGTTCGGGCGGATCTTGGCCCCGCTCGAGGCGTACAAAGACAAGACGCTGGTGCTCAAGGGCGTGCACATGATCTCCACCATCGGCCCCAACAAGCCGGGCGGTCCGCACATGAAGGGCCCGGGCGCCATGTTGACCGGCGGATCGCTTCTGCCCGGAAGCTTCAGCGGGGCGCAGGGGCCGGCCGGCTGGGCCGATCGGGCGTCGGTGGATTTCGCCATCCGCGAGCGCATCGGTGGCACGACCACGTTCAAATCGCTGGAATTCGGCGTTCGCACGATTGGGCAGGAGCCCCTGCGGTGCATTTCCTACGGCGGCCCAAGCTTGCCCAACCTGCCGGTGCAGGACCCCTGGGCGATGTTTACGCGCATGTTCGCCAACGCCGATCTGTCGTCGACCCAGCTCAAACTGTTGATGGCGCAACGCAAGAGCATCATCGACTTCTTGAAGGACGACATCTCGCATCTGAAGGCGCGCATCAGCAACAGCGACAAGGCCCGACTGGATGCCCACCTGACCGGGGTCGCTGGCCTTGAGCAGGAGCTGAACAACGCCGCCAACTCGTGCACGCCGCCCATGATGCCGGCGAAAATAGACCCGGGCGCGCTCGGGAATTTTGCGACCATCGGGCAGCTGCAGACCAGCCTGATGGTGCTGGCCCACAGCTGCAACCTGACCAAGGTGTCGACGTTCATGTGGTCGAACGCGGACAGCTGGCAATTCTTCCCTTTCTGCGGCGTCAACGAAGAGCACCACGGGCTGTCTCACAGCGGTGACAACGACGCGGTGGCGAACGAGAAGCTGGTCAAGATCAACGTCTGGCACGCCGAGCAAGTCGCCTCTCTGCTGGACAAGCTGGCTGCCGCCCCCGACGTCAACGGCGGCACCGTCCTCGACAACACCCTCTTGCTGTGGGGAAACGAGCTTGGCGTTGGCAACAGCCACACCTACAAAGATATCCCATGGGTGATGGTGGGCGGCGGCGGCTATTTCAAGACCGGCCGCTATCTCCAGTACAAGGATCAGCCACACAATAATTTGCTGGTCTCTGTCTGTAACGCGATGGGTATGGACGACGTGAAGACCTTCGGCATCCCCGAGCTCTCCACGGGGCCGCTTCCCGGCCTCACCGCCTAAAGAGTGCGAAGACGAACCACCGGGACGCGACGATTGCGTGACAGCGAAGCTCGCCGACATTCGACGTCACGTCGCGCTCACGGGATGATGATCGGCGGAATCACCGGACGCGTGTCGTCCTGAATGCACGCGGCCAGGTCGAAGAAGAGGAATGCCAGCGCCTCCTCGCCTTTGCTGAAGCTGGTCCCGCAGTTGCCCGGAAACTTCGATCCGACCGGGGCGCTGTACGTGGCGTCGACGATGTGGGCGTCGAGAAAGGCGGCGCGGCCGCATTGCTTGTCGGACGGCATGCCGGCGGGCGTGTTGACGGTCAAGATGCGTGGCCGCGGCGGCGCATTCGGGTCGACGGAAGCGGCGCCGAGAGGCGGGGGAAAGCCGGGAGGCCACGCCAGCAGCCCCGGCGCCACACCGGTTTTCGACGACGCCCAAGCCAGCGCCGAGGGTGGCATCACCGAACGTACGTTGTTCAATACCGTGGTGGCCTGGATTGCGCCGTACACGGCCGCGGGATCGACGAACTTCATCCACTCGGCCAGCGCCTTTCCCTTCGGGAAGCTGGTGTCGATCGCGAGCGGTGTCTGCGCCCACCCTGGCTCGCCTCCGGGGATGACCACGGCAGCAGTCAGGTCCCGGTCGGGCGAATACTTGAGCCACACGTACGCGTAGTCGGTTCCGAAGATGCGGCCGCCCTTGGCCAGGTAGTTGTTCATGGCCGAAAACGAGGTCGCGGTCTTGGTCGTCAGGTTCTCCGTGCACTCGCACGAAAGCAGCGTCATGTCGTATTTCGAAAGCGCGGCCTCGTTGTTCCACAGCTCGGTCGTCGGCCGCATATTGGCGGGACCGAAAGTCGCGACGTGAGCCGGGGTCCCGCTGACCGTCTCGCTCGAGCCGGTGAAATAGGCCGCCGCCCTGTTTTCACCGGCGATCCCCAGTTCGCTGGCGTCGATGCCCAGCTTGGGCAGGAGGCACCCAAGCTGATCGCAGTCGCCGGTCGTCACCGCGATCTTGGGGATGTCGCCTTCCGTGCGATTGCGCGGCAGCCGCGTCATGCTCGGATCGATGAGCGCGGTGTCCTGGCAGGCGGTCGCGCTGGGGACGGTGACCTGGCGTCGCCACTTGCCGACCTGAAAGACCAGCGGGATGTTCATCCCGGCCGGGACGTTGAGCAGCTTGAACTTCCCCTCGCTGTTGCTGAGCGTGCTGACGATCGGCTTGCCCGACACGGGGGTGCCGCAGCGATCGCAGGTGACGCCCGCGGGGAACGGTTCAAGCTGCGCGTTCGGCACGTAGACCGCAACGTTGTAGAGCGGAAGCGTGCCGTTGGGCGCGAACACGGTGCCGCTGACCGACGTGGTGGCGCCGCCGGCGCACGTGACCTGGCGGCACTGCAGATTGATGCAGGGGCCACTCGCGGCGTCCGCGTCGTTTGACGGGGCCGAGGCGTCGTTCGCGGAGGCGTCGTTGAAAGATGACGGGAGATCCTGGGCGACGGCGTCTGGTGCGTTGGGTGCGGGGGCCGCATCGCCGCCGTCGTGTGGCCCACCACCGGAACCGCTGACGCGGGCACATCCAAGCGCCAGACACAACAGCGCCGCTGTCACCGGCGTCCTTGGCACAGTCCGCAACCGCTTCGGCATGGTCTCCCGCATGGGCATTACGTGTCTCCGTACGCGCGCGCCTTGAATAACTGTCGACGCTGGCGCGAAAACGGCCGCCACCAGCGGCGGGCGGCCGTTTTTAGGCTATGTGCACGACTTATAGACGATGTACCAGGTGTGTTTCGTATTGTCGCATTCCATGTATACGTTGTGCCCTTCCTTATCGGTGCAGAGCGAGAACCGAAAATCACACGCCGTTCCTTCGGGCACGCATGTGACGCCGTCTGACTCAACGCCGTGCCCAAACCCGGGGGGCTGCGGCGGCGGGACTTCGTCGCGCGGTTTGCACGTCGCTGACGCAGGGGTATTGGCGGGGGGGGGACCAACTTCCACGTTCGTGTCAGCGTCGCTAATGGTAATGCCGCCGTCCCCCGGACACTCTCTGAACTCCACCTGCCAAGTTTTCGTGGCAGCGTCGCATGTCAGCACCATGCGGCGTTCACCGTCGTTGCAAAAGCTGATGGGCAAACCATCGTGGCTGCAATCTGATCCCACGGCCGGGCACGCGCCTCCGTTGGGCGCATTTATCACCGGAGGTGGGATCTCGTCACGTGTCTTGCACATCCCATCCCCCAAGGGACCAACGTTCTTTCCTGTCGTATCGGTTCGTTCGTCCTGGCAAGCGGCGCCAAGGGAACCGACGACCAGTAACGCAAGCACGGCGAGCCCATTCAGTGTCATTCGCATTGTTGACCTCTTTGGAGCAGATTGATTCTGCGTATCTGGTCAATGGCTCGGACGTGCGTTGACTGCCCACATTTCTGACACCAGCAACACGCGGCCAGCGGACGCCACAAGCAGCAACGACGGTTACGGCCAGGTCGAAGAGGAGGAACGCCAGCGCCTCCTCGCCTTTGCTCAGTTGGTGGCGCAGTTGCCCGGGAACGACGAGTTTGCCGGAGCCGTGTTCGAATCAAGGACGATGTGCGCGTCCAGGCGCGACACGTCCGCACTGCTTGTCGGCCGCCATCACCGCGCACACAGCGTTGAACGTGCCGCCGTCATGTGGCCCACCAACGGAACCGCTGACGGGGGCGCATCCAAGCGCCAGACACAACAGCGCGGTTGTCGCCGGCATCCCGAGGACAGTCGGCAACCGATTCGACTTGGTCTCCCGCATCGGCATTGCGTGTTGTCGTACGCGCGCGCCTTACAGAGTCGCTGTCGGCGCTGGCGCGACAACGGCCGCCCACCAGCGGCGGGCGGCCGTTTTTAGGCTATGTGCACGACTTATAGACGATGTACCAGGTGTGTTTCGTGTTGTCGCATTCCATGTATATGTTGTGCCCTTCCTTATCGGTACAGAGCGAGAACGGAAAATCGCACGCCGTTCCTTCGGGCACGCATGTGACGCCGTCTGACTCAACGCCGTGCCCAAACCCGGGGGGCTGCGGTGGCGGGACTTCGC
>JAXDMH010000890.1:0-2971 GCA_034666225.1 Myxococcales bacterium | reverse complement strand
TGGAACGGGCGGCGGCGCTGGGGGCGTGGCTGGGACCGCGGCTGACGGCGTTGGGCAAGGCACGACCGTACATCGGAGACGTGCGCGGCATCGGTCTGCTGTGGGCGCTGGAGCTGTGCCGTCCGGGGACGCGCGAGCCTCTGGGCCCCGCCGAAATGGGGCGCATAGCGGCGGCGCTGCGCCGGCACCACCTGCACATGCACAAGCGCGACAACATGGTGTACGTCGCGCCGCCCCTGGTGATCACCGAGGCCGAGTTGCAAGAAGCGCTGGCGGCGCTGGGGACGGCCCTGGACGAAGCGTTAGACGAAGCGTTAGACGAAGCGCTGGCATGAGCGCCGCGCGCGACAAGGTCTTCGCCACCGTCGAGGAGGCGCTGGCCGATGTGCTGCGCGACGGGATGTCGATCATGTCGGGCGGGTTTGGACTGTCGGGCAACGCCGAGGCCGCCATCGCCGCCATCGCCGCGCGCGGCGTGCGCGACCTGACCATCATCAGCAACAACTGCGGCAACCAGGGTCAGGGATTGGCCGTGCTGCTGAAGAACCGTCAGGTGAAGAAAGTGATCTGCAGCTTCATCGGCGGCAATCCCGATCTGGCCGAACAATATTTGGCCAAGCAGATCGAGGTCGAACTGAACCCGCAGGGCACCTTCGCGGAGCGCATTCGCGCCGGCGGCGCCGGCATCGGTGGCTTTTTCACGCCCACCGGCGTGGGCACGGTGGTCACCGAAGGCAAGGAGGTGCGCGAGATCGACGGGCGAACCTTCGTGCTGGAGAAACCCCTGCGCGCCGACCTGGCCATCGTGCGCGCGGCGGTGGGCGATCGGTTTGGCAACCTGCGATTTTACCGGACGTCGCGCAATTTCAACCCGCTGATGGCCACCGCCGCCGATGTCACGTTGGCCGAGGTCGACCGCCTGGTGGACGTGGGCGCGCTGGATCCCGACGACGTGCACCTGCCCGGCCTGTTCGTGAAGCGGATCGTCGAGGTGCCCGCGCACAAGAACGTCATCGAGTTTCGGACCACCCGGCCAGGGCCGGCGAAGACGACGAAAGACCAGACGTGAGCTGGTCGCGTGAGGACATGGTCAGGCGCGCGGCGGCTGAACTCTGCGACGGGCAGATCGTGAACCTGGGCATCGGCCAGCCCACCGAGGTGGCCAATCACATTCCGGCTGGAACCGCCGTCTTTTTGCATTCGGAGAACGGCCTCCTTGGCATGGGGCCGTTTCCCTTCGAGGGCCAGGTCGACCCGCAGCTGATCAACGCCGGCAAGCAGACCGTCACGGCGCTGCCCGGGGCCAGCACGTTCGATTCGGCGTTGTCGTTCGCCATGATTCGCGGCCGCCACGTCGACCTGGCGATCCTGGGCGGCCTGGAGGTGGCCTGCACGGGCGACCTGGCGAACTGGACGGTGCCGGGAAAGATGATCACCGGCATGGGCGGCGCCATGGATCTGGCCGCCGGCGCGCGGCGCGTGGTGGTGCTTCAGAGCCACACCGCCAAGGACGGAACGCCCAAGCTGGTCAAGGCGCTCTCGCTGCCGGTGACGGCGCTCCGCTGCGTGCACCGGGTGATCACGGACCTGGGCGTCTTCGACGTGGGCGGCGACCACTTTCGCTGCGTGGAGCGGGCGACGGACGTTGATGCAGAAACGATCGGGCGCAGCACCGGGGCGCCGGTGGTTTTTTAAAGTCGCTCCCCTCATCCCGACCTTCTCCCCGCCGGGCGGGGAGAAGGAGAAGGAAGGGGGCGGGGAGAAGGAGAAGGAAAGGATCGAAGGTGGGTTCTCCGCCCTTATTTCGGGCAGCCGATTTTTTCGGTCGAGATGACGATGTCGTCCATCCATAGTTCGACGGGCATCGGGAAGACCTGCGAGTACCAGCCGAGCATCAGCTTGTTGAACACCGGGGCTTGCCAGCGGTTGCCGGGGGGCGGCGTCGCGCCGCAGCTGGGGTCGGTCTTCACCACGTCGACGGCGGTCTGGGCCACGCCGTCGAACCAGTAGTGCATCACGTCGTTGGTGCCGTCGAACTGCCACTCGGCGCAGACCCACTTCCCCGTCGGATAGCCGGTGGTCCCCGTGCTCTTGCCGCAATCAACGGTGGGCAGCGCGGTCTCGGTGGGGCGGACGGTGTAGCCGGCCATCAGCTTCTCGTACATGGCGCCGTAGGCGTACTTGGCGATCTGCGTGCTTCCTGGCAACAGGCCATTGGCCTGGACGGTGTTGAAGTGAACGCCGCCGGTCGGCTGGCGCGACAGCCACATCATCACGCGCCCATAGAAGGCGTTGCCCTTGATCGGAAACAGCGGCGCCCCCTGCTTCCAGATCTGCAGCAGGTTGGCGGTGCTGGCCGTGGCGGTGAAATGCACCGACTTGGTTCCGGCGTGCGGCTTCGTGCTGTCGACCATCACCGTGCCACCGGTGGTGTCGGTCATCCAGGTGGGCGCCAGACTGCCACCCACCGCGAAACTCTCAAAATCTTCGCACAGCAGGGCGCCGGGCGCGCACGACGGCGGGGCCACCTCGGCCGATTGATCGCTGGTGGTGTCGACGGGGCCGCCCGCGCCGCCGCTGCCGCCCGCCGTCCCTCCGCTCCCGGGTTGAGTGACCACGTCCATCCCCGCCGGCGCGTCGGTCGGTCCGCCCGAACCGCCTGAGCCGCCGCCGAAAGCGCCACCGCTGCCGGTGGTCGGCTGCGTGCCGCCGCTGCCGATCGCGCCGCCGCTGCCGCTGGCGGGCAGCGTGCTGGAGCTTGCGGTGCAACCGGCGACCCAGAAAACAGCCAAAACGCCGCTAAAAAAGCGAGACATTCATCGATATTGGCCTGTCGCGAAGCCGCTGACAACCGATTCCCGGCGCGTCACCGCGTCGAAAAAGCGCATCACATTGCGGCGCAGTCCTCGTAATCGACGACCCGGCGTTCGGCGCGGGCCTCGAGAATGAACGGCGTGACCGCCTTGTGCTC
>JAXDMH010000889.1:0-12613 GCA_034666225.1 Myxococcales bacterium | reverse complement strand
GGCGGCACGGTCGTCGACGGCGGTATCGCCACCTGCGTGGCGATGACGGCCACCAGCCCTCTCATCTCGGACTTCGCCAGCGGAACCACGCCGGCCTCCAATCAGGCCACCGGCGGCACCGATGTCTGGACGGTTTCGCCGCAAGGAACAGCCACTGTCGTCACCGGCGAGATGCACGCGCAGAGCACGGGCGGCAACTGGGGCAGCACAGGGACAGTGGTGGGCAAGGCCAAGTGCGTGGACGTCAGCCGGTACAGCGGGATCAAGTTCAAGATCCGCTCGGCCACCAACACGGCCCTGCTGTTCGTCGTCTCGACGCCCGAAACGACCGGAGACTCCTCCAACTTCCGCATGCAGATCGCCGTCACCCCCACCAGCACGGTCGTGATGGTCCCCTTCGCCAATCTGGTCAAGGCACCGTTTGGAACCGGCATGGCCCTGGGTACCGACTACAAGCCCGTTGCCCATATGTACGGCATCGGGTTCGGCGTGGGCGTCATGACCGAACTCCTGGACATCTACCTCGACGACGTGACCTTCTACTAGAACGAGCGCAGCGAGGCCGGCCTCAGGCCGGCCATAACTGGCCGCCGCCGTCGACACGCAGGATCTGCCCGCTGATGAACGACGACGCGCCGGTGGTCAAAAAGGCGACGGCGCGCGCGATCTCCAGCGGCCAGCCGTAACGCTCCAGCGTGCCGTCTTTCACCTTCTGTTCGTCGGTGACGCCCCGGCGCGCCACAAAGCGTGGCGTGATGACGCCGCCGGGAGCGACAACGTTCACGTACACGTTGTAAGGGCGCAGCTGGGCGGCCAGGCAGCGGGTGTATTCGTGAACAGCAGCCTTGGCCGTGCGATAGGTGGCCTCGCCCTCGGCGCCGCGCAGGCCGGCGATGCTGCCGATGTTCACGATCCAGCCGGCGCGGCGGGCCATCATCTGGGGAGCGATGGCCCGACAAGGCAAGACGTGAGTGATGAGGTTGCGCTCCAGGACCATGCGCAGGTCGGCCGTCGAAATATAGAGGGCGTCGTTGTGGGCCGGGCTGCCCGCGTTGGGGCCGGTCACCCCCAGCGTGCCCACGTCGCCGCCCGCGCAATTGACCAGGATGTCGACGCGCCCGAACCGGTCGTGAATCGACGACACCAGCGCAGCGACGCGCTCCTCGTCGCTGAGATCGCCGACCACCGGCAGAACGTCGACGCCGTGAGCGCCGGCGATGGCCTCCGCAACCGCCGCCAGGGATGCAGCCTCGTCGAACGCGCGCGTGGAATGCGCGCTGGTGCCGTGCACCACCACCTGCGCCCCCAGGCTGGCCAGGTGATCGGCCACCACCCGCCCGATCCAGCGCGACGATCCCGTCACCCACGCCACGCGCCCCACCAGGGGACGCGATCGATCGGCCGAAGCAGTCATGCCCGCGGCACTAATACGCTTCGCAGATGTACGCGTTCAAATCGGTGCACGTGAGATCGGCCCAGGTCGGCGTCTGGTACCAGTAGCCGCCGCAGTCCTCGTCGCCGGTTTGATTCGGCTCCTGGGCTGGACCGTCCCAGGCGTTGAACAGGCCGGCCACCGGCTTGCCGCCGCCCGTCGCTCCGATGCCGGACCAGAACGCCGTGCCGTCCACCCATTGCCAGGCTCCTTCGGTGGTCGCGTCGGTGGCGCCGATCCAGGTGGTCATCATCCCTTTGGCCTGCTTGGCGGCGAAGGCCCAGCGGTTCTCGGCGTCGCTGTCCAGGCGAACGAGGTGCATCCCGCCCTGCGCCATGCAGTTGGCTTCAGCGGCGAGGAACGCGCGGCCCATCTCGCAGAAACGATAGCTGTGCCCGCCGAAGAACTCGCAGTCGCAATCGGCCGACGACAGGCAGGGGGGCGGACGCAACATCGCCTGGGTCAGCGGCGTGTTCGGCGTGCAGGCGGCGGCGCCCCCCGCGCAGTACGACACCGCCAGCGCGTGGTGGTCGTTGGCGTTTCCATATTGAAAGACGACGTCGAACGGATACGAACCGGCGGGCAAGTTCACGCAGCCCTGCCCCTGCCCGACCATCGCCTGATATCCGTTCTGAACCAGAAAAGTGCTGCCCGGTCCGCTGTTGACGTAGACCTGTCCGCAGGAATCGGGCGCCACGCCCCCCGTGCTGCCAACGTCGACCTTGAAACAGTGTTGTCCCGCCGTCTTCAAATTGATTGTCCCGCGATAGCGGACGCGAAACGAACCGCCCACCATCGTCGTCCAGTTCGGTTTGAAACCAAACGTCGGGTCGTAATAGCGATCCTGGTCGGTGCTGAACGACCAACCGGCGTACATGTTCTTGGTCTCGTTCACCTGCTGAAAACGAGAAACCATTCCGTTGTAATCCCCCAGATCGCCGCAAGAACCGGTGCTGCCGTTCGCTCGCACGGTGACGCTGAGGCCGTTGAAGATCATGCGATCGGTCCAGGGATCGCCGTCGCCATCCTCGGCGCAGTCGGGAAGACCGTCGCGGTCCGTGTCCAGCGTGGGGTTGCTCGCCGCCGCGCACGGATCGACGGGGGGAACATCCGCCGCGGTCTCCGGCGCCAGGTCGACGCCGGCGCCGCCCGCGCCACCGCCCGCAGCGGCGTCGTCACCGCCGGTCCCTCCCGTGGGCGCCACCTGACCGCCGCTGCCCGTGGCCGGCTCTCCACCCGAACCCTGCGAGCCAGGATCAATCGACGCATCCAGATCGATCGGTCCACCGGCGCCGCCGCTGCCCGAGGGCGGACTGCCGCTTCGAAATTGCTCGGCCCCACACGCCACAAGCAAGAAACCAAATCCAATGGCCAGAATCGCCAGCGCAGTCCAACGATTCATCAAGGGCAAAAGTATAGGTTCGCGTGCGCTGGCCTTCAATCGCCGATCAATGCCGGCACCCAAACAGACTGGGCAGCGGGCCGCGGGACTGGTCCAACACCCCCGGGCAAGTGTAGGATCGCGTCACCCGAAGGCCGGTCCTGATCTAGATTCGATCGCCTACGCGACTAACCCAAGAGGTCCTCCCATGAACAGGGTGCCCCGTCATCTCGCTCGACCATCACTTTATATCGCCGCGTGTCTCGTTTCGTTCGCCTGCGGCTCTTCCAGCACGCCACCCGTTACGGGAACCGGCGGCACCACCGGCTCAGGAGGAAGCGCCGCCGGCGGTTCAGGCGGCGGTTCAGGAGGCGAACCGGGCACAGGCGGCGCCGCCAGCGGCGGCAGCAGCGGCAGCGGCGGGACCGTGGCGGGAACCGGCGGGGCAGCCACAGGCACGGGCGGCGCGACCGTCGGCGACGGCGGTGGCGTTGACACCACCCCCGGCCCCGATCTGGCCCCGCCCGGACTGACCGGGACGCAGATGGATCCCGGCACCATGGGCGATGGCACCGTCGATCAACCAGGGCCTTACATGAACGCGCCCGAAACCGTGGCGCGCGTGGCCGGCGCGCTGAAAGGCACCGTCACCGCCAAGACGCTTTACGCCTCCAAGACCGCCTACCCCGGGATGAAGTTCAAATATTCGATCTACGTCCCTGCCCAGTACCAGGCCGGCAAGCGCGCCGCCCTGATGGTCTTCCAGGACGCCCGTCACTACGACGAGACCGACACCTACAAGTTCAACGTCGCCATCACGTTCGACAACCTGATCTACAAGGGCGACATGCCGGTCACCATCGCCGTGATGATCGATCCGGGAACGCCCAGCGGCGATTACATCTCGGGCGGCAGCGACAACCCGACCTACCGCGCCCCCGAATACGATCGCTCGAACGGCACCTATGCGCGGTTCTTGATCGACGAATTTTTGACCGACGTCGTTCTGCCCAAGTACGACATCGTGCAAGACCCCGACGGATGGGCGGTCGCCGGGCACAGCTCGGGCGGCAGCGCCGCCTTTGCCGTGGCCTGGAACCGCACCGAAAAATTCCACAAGGTCCTGACGGCCAATGGCAGCTTCAATCTGATCAGCGACGCCTTCCCCGGTCAGGTCAACAGCACCACGCCGGCAAAACCAATCCGCGTGTACCTGAACAGCGGAACGATGGACATGCCCGGCAGCGGGGGCATGGATTGGCTAGCGGCGAACAACGGCATGGCCGCGGCGCTGGGCACCAAGAAGTACCACTATCGCTATCAGCGCGGCACCGGCACCCACGATCCACCCGTCGCCGCGCTGGCCGCCTTCCCAGACTCACTGCGCTGGCTGTGGCGCGGTTACAAGCTTCCCTGGTACCCATAACCGCGAGGCGGGAATACCGAACGTGGAGACGCTGGCCTCTGGGCAAGGGGGCGACCTCCGCTCGCATCGGACGCGCAATGCTTAGGTTGCCGAGCGATCCGGCCGCACACGGCGGCGACCGCCCCGACGCGTTCCACCTGCGCGCCCCGCACCAAGCGGAAGGGGGTTGGCCCCCTTCCGCGCAGTGACTCTCAGTCGGCGCTGCTGGTGCCGCTGGTCGCGGTCACAAGCGTCGCGGCCATGCGACGGTGGCGCACCAGTGTCGGCAACATCTGATCCAGCAGACCCTTGAGCTGGGCATCGGCAACGGTGCCCTGAGCGACGCGCACCATCTCGATGACCTTGTCGTGGCCGGTCATCATGGTCGACGCAAAGGCCTTATCCAGCTCCGCCCCTTTCAGCGATTTCACGTGCTCCACGTCCGAATGCATCTGCACGTCCTCGGCGTCTTCACTGGAGGCAGCGTTGTCGCGCTTGTCCGCATTACCGGTCGGACTTCCTTCGAGCTCAATCTTGGCCTTCTTGGCGTAAGCCGCCAGTTGCCTGTCAGCCGTTTCGTGATCGCGCACAATCTTCGCCGCAAAGTTCTTCACTTTGGGTGACTGTCCGTTCTTCAGCTCGTAGTTGCCAAGCTCGATCTCCATCTTGTTGACGTGGTGAATCTTGACGGCAATCCAGGTCGGATCGCCCGACGCAGCACCAGGACCAGGCGAGACTGGATGAATAGGCGGTGGGACGTTGACGTTCGTGTCACTCCCAGTGCCCGCGCTGGCCCGCGCCACCACGCCCAACTGCAGCGCCCCCGCGACGCCACAGGCAACCAAACACAACCTTCCATGGCTCGTCATGATCTGTCCTCCTCCCAAGTTGAGACTTGTCCTTGAGGGAAAACGTGGGCCTTCCGCCAGACCCTGCAATGGGGCCGCGTCCCCAACACAACCTAGTTGGAGCATCTGGAAGCGATGATCCGACGGGGAACGGCTCGCTCCCGCTCGCGGTCCCCGGTCCTCCTCACTACGCGCGGCAAAGCCGCGCTTCGTTCGCCTTCCCAACTGAGGCGCCACTATTGTCGTTCAGGAGGCCGGGCTCTGCCCGGCCGGCTCACCTTGCGCGAGCAATCGGGGAGAGCCCACGAGAGGGGCCAGCGGCCCCTCTCGTGCAGCGAGCGCAGCGAGCGGAAGTTACGGCGCCGCCGTGATCGTCCACAGCTGATTGGGGCCGCCCCAGTAATCCCACTGCTGGATACGCCAGCCGTTTGCGGTGCTCTTGTCGGCGACCTCGACAGCGCGGCTGTCGTGCTTGGCGACGATGCTGAAGAGTCCTCCGCCCATCGGCTCGATGGCGAATCGCTGGTGGTCCTCACCATAATCCGTCCACTGGTTGATTTCCGCGCCGTTGGCCGTGCTGCCATCATTGACGTTCATACACTTGCCGCTGTGCTGCGCGCACAGTCTGTAGTAACCGTCGCCGATGGTCTTGATCATCCACTTCTGGTTGTTGCCATTGACGAAATCCCATTGCACCAACTTGGCACCGTCGGCTTGTCCCAACATCCAGACGTCCAGGCATTTGCCGCTCAGCTTCGAGCAGATGCGGTAAGGCATCCTCTCGTCGAAGGCCTGCGAATCCTTGCGCCACACCGTGATGGGCGTCTTATAGGACATGCACGTTTGGAATCCGTCACCCTGGTTCGGCGATGCGGCAGCGGCGCAGTGGCCGGCGCACATCGCATCGGTCCCGAACGGGTTCTTGTAAGGCGCATTCGGTTGATAGGCTCCCAGGCGGCCGGGTACGACCGACTTGGCCCAGCCCGGGCCATTGCAATAAAGCGCGTCGACCTTCCCCGACGCTGCGTTGGGCGTGAAGATGTTACCGAAGTACGTCCCCTCCTGATTGGGATATCCCGGGTCGCGCCCCCAGCCGACGGCCGTCGCCGGAGAGTCCAGCCACAAGGGAATGTGGATGCCAGCCGTGTTCACGTGCGCCATCAGACAGGCGGTCACCGCCTCCTGGCAATTCATGTCGCAGGAACCGGACTCCCACTGTGGCGCGAGACCGATCGCGCCAGGGTACGTGTACGACGTGCCTTTTTGATCCTGCTTGACGATCGACCGGCCGGCCGGCAGCGCGCACCTGACCAGATAGGAGACGGTCCGGCGCCCTTTGTCGGTGGTCATCAGGCCGTTATAGGAATTGAGTCCGTTGTACGAGTTGAGCCCGTTGTAAACGTTCAGCCCGTTGTACGAGTTGAGCCCGTTGTAGACGTTCAGCCCATTGATCTCGCTCAACCCATTTTGGATGACCGCCGCCTCGCCTTCATCCCCGACTACATCCGCCGGTTTCAACTCACCGCACCCCGCAAACGCATAGATAAGCAACAGCGACGCAGACAGACGGAGAACAATACCCATCAATGACCTCTAACCGCACATAAAGCAGTAAGTAAGCCAACGTTTTATACCTGTGTAAACTCCTACAAAGACACGGAGTCACGGAGCTGTGAGCGAATGCGCATGTTGCTTGAGAGGCAACAAACCGTTGCTTCGCTAACGGCGTTTTGGCTCCGATGTGTGACCTTGGAGCAGGTCGATCCAGCGGTTTTAAAACGGCTTTTTGAAGTTGTCGCTGGGCGAAAATCAACCCCGCGCGCGGCGACGTTTTCCCGTGCCAATGTCATCGCTGGTAACGAAAAAGCAACCGCGAGTTCTCGTTAACGAAACCACTCGTTGACCGTTTTTCTGCGAAGGTGGCGGCCGTGGCGGATCCAACCCTCGCGGACCTCAGTCACCAGATCGCCGAAACCCAGAAGCTGGTGTTAAGCGGCCAGGCGGCGCTCAACATTGTATGGACGCTGCTCACCGGGTTCATGGTGATGTTCATGCAGGCCGGCTTCGCCCTGGTCGAGACCGGGCTGACACGAGCCAAGAACGTGGCCCACACCATGGGCATGAATTTCCTCGTCTACTCGATCGGCATGCTCGGGTACTGGGCGCTGGGGTTCGGCTTGCAGATGGGCGGCGTCGGCGCGCTGTCCACCTTCGGCGGCGACGGCACTCTGAATAGCGAATTCGTGGTCAATGTCGCCGGCAAGGACTTCGGCCTGTTCGGCCTTCGCGGCTTCTTCCTGCAGCCGGAGGTCTTCACGTCGCCGGTGGCCGCGCTGTTTCTGTTTCAGATGGTCTTCATGGACACCACGGCCACCATTCCCACCGGCGCCATGGCCGAGCGCTGGAAATTCACCTCGTTCGTCATCTTCAGCTTCGTGATCTCTTCGATCACGTATCCCATCTTCGCCAACTGGGTTTGGGGCGGCGGCTGGTTGTCGCAACTGGGCCGCAACTATCACCTCGGCCATGGCCACGTCGATTTCGCCGGCAGCTCGGTGGTGCACCTGGTGGGCGGCGTCGCCGCGCTGGTCGGCGCCAAGGCGCTGGGCCCGCGCATCGGCAAATACGATGCGGCCGGCAACGCCCGTCCCATCCCGGGGCACAACATGCCGATGCTGGTGCTGGGGACGTTCATCCTGGCGTTCGGCTGGTTCGGATTCAACCCTGGCTCGACGCTGGCGGGGACCGATACCCGCATTGCGATCATCGCCGTCAACACCATGCTGGCCTCCGGGGCGGGCGCGTTCAGCGCGTACCTTTTCACCAAGATGCGCTTTGGCACCCCCGACCTCAGCATGCTGTGTAACGGGTTGCTGGCTGGCCTGGTGGCCATCACCGCTCCCTGCGCCTTTGTCACGGCGCCGGCAGCGATCTTCATTGGCGCGGTGGCCGGCGTCCTGGTCATTCTCTCGACACTGTTCGTGGAAAATACACTGAAGGTTGACGATCCGGTGGGCGCCGTCTCTGTTCATGGGGCTAACGGCGCGTGGGGGATCCTGTCGGTGGGGCTGTTCGCGGACGGACGCTATGGCGAAGGCTGGAACGGCGTGCCGGGAACCGTGCGCGGCCTCTTCTACGGCGACGCCTCGCAGCTGGGGGCGTCGGTCATCGGCATCCTGGTTTGCATCGCCTGGACGGGAGCCATGACCTTCATCGCCATGCGCGTGATCGACGCGCTGGTCGGCAATCGCACCTCGCCGCGCGACGAGGTCGAGGGGCTGGACGTACCCGAGCTGGGAATAGAGGGATACGCCGGTGAAGGAGCTTCCGCAGAATGACTGTCGCCCATCCTCCCCACCCGCCGATCCTCGGCTTTCGCGCTCACCTGCAGGGCGCCAGCCTGTGGGACCTGGTGCAGATGGAATGCCTGGGGCGTTCCCGCGGTGTCTTCCAGGTCACCGGCGAGGGCGGCGTCGGCTATCTCTACATTGCCAATGGGCGCGTGGTTCATGCCGTCACCCGCCGTCTGGAAGGTGAGGTCGCCGCCCTGGAAATCCTGACCTGGACCAATGGGTCGTTTCAACCCTGTGATCGCATCTGGCCGCCGAAGCCCACCATCGACGCGTCGTACGAGAAGCTGATCCTGCAAGTGGCGACCGAGCGGGATGAAGAACAGTCGTCGTCGAACCTGGTGGCTTTCCCCGGCGCTGCCCCGACCACGCCCATCGGCGCAGAATTCGAAATCGTGGAGATCACCGAAGAGGACAACGACGACAACGGCGACGGCGATGGTGCAGACCAGGGGGAAACCAGCATGCGCACTCCGGACACGCGAAATCCAAACTTCGGTCTCGATGGGCCCCCGCCGGCTTCCAGCCGCACCGATGTCACGGCGCAGTTTCCCGTCGCCATTCGATTGACCAGCGCCGGCACCGTCGTCAACAAAGGTGGAACGGACGAGCTGGCCGAGGCCGTGGCCTACGTTCATCGATTGGCGCAGCTGTCAGGTCAGATTCTGGGCCTCGACCCCTTCACAGCCATGGAATGCACGTTCCTGGAGGGGCGGTGCTTGATCTTCGCGGAGAACAACGGCGACGTCGTGGCGGTGCGCCCCAATGCCGAGAGCAACCTGCAACCGCTGCGCGAGAAGCTGGGGCTGTGAATCCTGCGACCGGCATCGATCGGGCGACCGACGGGTTGCGGGCCAGCCTGGCCGCGCTCAAGGACGTGGCCGGCGTGACCGGCAGTTTTGTGTTCAGTCACGAGGGACGCGTGATCGCGCGCGAGCTGCCCGCGGTGTTCGACGACGCCGCCCTGGCAGAAGCGGGCGGCCGCCTCACCCGGATCCGCGAGACGTTCGCCGCCGTGGGCGACGACCTGGACGTCGCGGTGATCCGCATGGGTGATCACAAGCTGTACCTCAAGTCGTTGACCGCCGGCATGCTGTGCATCGTCGCCGAGACCAAGGTCAACATGCCGGCGCTGCGGATGGCCTCGAACCTGGTGGCCCGGCGAATCACGTTGACGGTGGATCAGATCGACGCCACGCCCATCCCCGCCCCGCCGTCGCCGCGCCAGTCCGCCGATCCCGCGGCGCGGGGCCTGCGACCGGCGGGAGGCGGGCTGCCCGGCACCCGCCGGTTTCGGGGCCGGTCTATCGAGTAAGCGACGTCAGGCAGGCGTCGACGTTGAGGCCGCGCGCTTCGACGAAGAGGGGCGTCCCGCGCGCCGGCGCGCCGCCGAGCAACTCGACGCGCACCACCGTGGTCTCGCCGGGCAGCAGCGACACATAGTTGTCGCTCCACACCACCGGCAACACGTCGTTTCCCTGTCCGTCGCACAGACGCAGCTGAACAAAGAAGGCCAGATGATCGGACGGGTTGTGCAGCTGCACGCGCGCGCGAAGGTGATCGCCGGCGGCATCAGCGACGACGCGCTCCGGCGGCTCAACAGAAACGGTCAGGGAGGCGCGCGGCAAGCGGCGCAGCGCGGTCAGATCGGCATAGCTCTTGGTGGGCGTGTGCATCCAGTTCGTGTTGGCCCGATCCAGCACGTCCATCTGGGGCGCCAGCCAGTAAAAGTTTCGGCTGACCAGCTGCCCGCCTTCTCGTTGCCCGTCCGCTTGCAACAGTCGCAGATCGACAAAATAGACGTCTTCTCCCGGCGGCGGCGACAACCGGCAAACCGTCGTCGCCGAGATCGGCTCCGCCATCAGAAGGTGAGCCTCCGTCCGCAAGGTCCGGCCGGTCGACGAGATGAGGCGGGCCTCCACCCGAAGACCGACGGCTGCATCGATGCGATCGTTGATCACCACCACGCCGCCATCGTCATAGGCGTACATGACGTGCAGCGGTTCGCACGCCTTCTTCGTGCCGAAGTATCCCCCGCCCGCGCGCAGATAGTGATCGTAGAGGTGCCACATCAACGACGGCCAGGCATTGTTCAACATCCACTGCACAACACCGGTGGCCTTTGACCGATTGCGCGCGTAGCCCTCGAACATGGCCCGCTGGGCTTCATAGGTCATCAGCTGTGACAGCTCGGCGAACTCGTCGATGCTGGCGGGCGTTCCATAGCGGGCGTTCAGCGCTTCGGTGAACTTGACGATGTTGTGAAACGCCTGCCCGCCCGCGTGAAAATTCCAGGCGTCGTCGATGGGCCAGTGGTGCTCGGGCGGCAGCATCTTCTTCAGGCTCTCGACGGGCGGGATGGCCGGCCCGGGGTTGATCTCCGTGGCGAAGCCGAAGGCGCCGCCGCGATCAATATCTTCCAGCCAGTAGCTGGGCGGCACCCAGTCGTACGGCCCCAGCATCTTGAGGCCGCTGGGACCGGTGACGGGCCCGGGCTTCTGCGAGGCGCTGGACTGAAACGGATTGGGCCAGCGCTCTTCTCGCAAGACTTCCAGATACCGCTGCTCGACGTGGGCCGGCGGCGGAAAATCGCTGCCGTACCACCAGGTCAGCAGCGACGGGTGACGGCGGGCCCGGCGCAGCTGCGACCGCAACGACTGGGGGGCGATGACGTGATTCTCGTCGGTCCAGGTCTCCCACTTTTCCCAGCAGTCGCAGCAGCACCAGCCGGCGATGACCAGGATCCCCTCGCGATCGCACTGCTCCAGAAATTCGCTTCGCTCCAGCATCCCCTCGAAGCGGATGGCGTTGAGGTTCATGGCCTTGGCGTATCGCAGGCCGATGCGGTCGCGCTCGGGCTGGCGGCGCAAAAATAGGTCACTGGCCCAGCCCGCGCCGCGGATCAACAGCGGAACGCCGTTCACGAAAAAGCGGGTGTGCCCATCGCTGGTTATGGCGCTGGTGATCTCGCGGATGCCGAAAGCCAGCTGCGCTTCGTCTGACAGGTGTCCGCCGACGGTCACCTGCACGTTCAAATCGTAAAGGTTGGGTGTCCCGATCGTGTGCGGCCACCACAGGCGCGGCTGCTCGACCAGCAGAGCTGGATCGTCGGTCGGGTCGATGGCGAAAGAGACGCGGGCGCGCGCGGGAACCTCAAAGCGTTTGGTAAAGACGCCCGCCTCCAGCGCCGCCCGCACCTCGGCCAGCTGAGGACGGTCGGTGACGTTGACCAGATCGCCGGCAATGGTGAGGTGGGCGCGTACGCTTCCGTTGGTGCCTTCCAGTTTCGTCACCACGAACGGCGCGCGCACCGCCACCGGGCCACTGGTGCGCAGCCAGACGTCGCGCCACAGACCCATGTTCTTGTCGGGCGGCGATGGATTCCAATCGACCCAGGTCAACGCCAGGTCGCACGGGTCGGGCGGAAAAACTTCGACGGCGATGACGTTGGGTCGATCGCGGTGCAACAGCAACGTGACGTCGAATTCGTATTCGCGGTAGGCGCCCGCCACCTGATCGCGGCCGGCGACGGGATGGCCGTTCAGCCAGATGTTGGCGCGATAGTTGATGCCGTCGAACTGCAGGCTGGCGTGCGGACCGGCCTCCGGTGGCAGGGAGAGCTCCTTGCGAAACCACCACGACTGCCGGAAGGGGCTGTCCTCCGGCATGGGAAAGTTCGAGAAATTCTTGGCCTCCGGTCCCTGGCCGGGGATCTTGGCCAGGTTGCTGCCAAAGAACGGATCGACGATCTCGCCGGCCGTGACCAGCGCGCCCAGCACCGTCGACGGCAAGTCAACGCGACGCCAGGCCGCGGTGTCCACACCCAGCTGCGACAGAGCCTGACCCACCGTCATCGCGCCATCGCCGCCGTTCCCCTTCCCGTTACCGAGGGACAGCTCTGCCGACGACCGCACCGACCAGCCTGCGTTGAGACTCAACTGGGTCTGCAGACGCGGCGTCTCGGCATTGCCCCGGGTATGGGTATGAGTGGCCGCCGGCCAGGCGGCCGATGAGGGTGCCGTGCTCATCAGCGGTTCGCTTCCGTCCGCTCGCCGCCGGCCCAGACCCCCGCTGACGCGGGTCGGTAGGCCCCGTCCCCAAGCATCAGCACAGTCTCCCGCATCATGAGATTCCTCATTTATCTCGCTATCGGGGCCGCCGTGGGGTGACAATTTTTTTCAACCACGCGTACGTTCT
>JAXDMH010000888.1:0-4480 GCA_034666225.1 Myxococcales bacterium | reverse complement strand
GCCCCTGGCCGGCCAACGAATCTGGCTGCACCTGGGCGGCGTGAACTACCGGGCGAATTTGTGGATCAACGGCCGCAAGGTCACCACCGGAAAGGACATCCAGGGCGCCTATCGGATTTACGACCTGGACGTCACCGCCGACCTCAAGCCAGGTCAGCGGAACGTCATCGCCCTGGATGTCTCGGCGCCGACGGAGAAACAGCTGGGCATCAACTGGGTCGACTGGAACCCGACCCCCGCCGACAAGAACATGGGGCTCTGGGGCGCGGCCTATCTGACCACCAGCGGACCGGTCAGCGTGCGCCACCCGCAGGTGGTCACCCATTTCGGCGATGCCGCCCTGAAAGAAGCCCAGCTGACCGTGATGGCCGAGCTGCAGAACAACAGCGAGGCACCCGTCACCGGCGTGGCCCGCGCTGCCGTCGACGGCGGCCCGGCCATCGAGCAGACGGTCACCCTGGCCGCGCACGAGAGCCGGCGCGTGACGTTCGCGCCCGATCGGTTCGCCGCGCTGAAGGTGAAGGCGCCCAAGGTCTGGTGGCCGGCGGAGATGGGCGCGCCGACGCTGCACCAGCTGGAGACCAGCTTTTCCGTGGGGACGTCGCTGTCAGACAAGAAGGCCGTTCGCTTCGGCATCCGCGAGGTGACCTCCGAGATGACGCCGGAGGGCTTTCGCCTCTTCCGCATCAACGGCCGGCGCATCCTGATCCGCGGCGGCGGCTGGATGCAGGACATGCTGCTGCGCCCCGATCGCCGGCGCCTGGAGGCGCAGATTCAATACGTCCTGGACATGCACCTCAACACGCTGCGCCTGGAGGGCCAGTTCGAATCCGACGACTTTTTCGATCTGGCCGACGAAAAAGGTCTGCTGATCATCGCCGGCTGGTGCTGCTGCGACATCTGGGAAAAATGGGATGAATGGCCGGCGGGCACCGTTGACGTGGCGACGGCGCAACTGCAGTCGCAGATCCTGCGCCTGCGCCGTCACCCGGCGATGATCGCCTGGATGAACGGCAGCGACGGACCGCCGCCCCCCGCTGTCGAGTCGGCTTACGCAAAGACGCTGACCGACGCCGCCTGGCCGAACGTGGTCATCAACTCGGCTGCCGACGCCGACAGCACCGTCACCGGGCGATCAGGCGTGAAGATGTCCGGACCGTACGATTACGAGCCGCCCAGCTATTGGTTCTCTGACCAGCGCAAGGCGGCCGGCGGCGTCGGCGGCGTCGGCCCGAGGGGCCTGTCCGATTCAAAGTTCGGCGGCGCGTTCGGGTTCAACACCGAGACCGGCCCCGGCCCGGCCATCCCGCCGCTGGAGAGCCTGAAGAAGATGCTGCCGCACGATCACCTGTGGCCCATCGATCAGGTCTGGGCCTATCACGCCGCCGGCGAGCGTTTTCAAACCATGAGTCAGTTTCGCGCCGCCATGAACGCCACCTACGGCAAACCGGCCGACCTGCGCGATTTCCTGCGCAAGGCCGAGGCGATGGCCTACGACGGCGAACGGGCCATGTTCGAGGCGCACACCCGCAACAAATACACGTCGACCGGCGTGATCCAGTGGTTGATCAACAGCGCCTGGCCGTCGACATTCTGGCACCTTTACGATTACTACCTGTACCCGGGGGGCGGTTATTTCGGCACCAAGAAGGCCTGTGAACCGCTGCACGTTCTGTATTCGCCCGACGACCGCGGCGTGTACGTGGTCAGCAGCCGGCCGGATCTGGTCAGCGGTTTGACCGTGGTGGTGAAGGTCTATGACTTTGGCGGCCGGGAGATCTTCACGTCCACGGCGAAGACCGATGCGCCCGCTGACAGCAGCACCGGGGTGGGGGCCATTCCGGCGTTCCCGGCAGCGGCGCAAAACAGCGCCGTCTACTTCGTCAAGCTGGCGCTGCTCGATTCGGCCGGGCACCAGGCCAGCTCGAATTTCTACTGGCTGCCCGCCACCCCGTCCACCATCGCCTGGGACAAGGTGAAGGACACCGCCATGGCCCCCATCGACACCTTCGAAGATCTGAAGGCGTTGAACAAGCTGCCCCCGACCAGGCTGACCGCCACCGCCAGCCGCGGCGCCCGAGACGACGGCGAAGAGGTCACCGTCACCGTCCAGAACCCAACCCAGACCCTGGCCTTCCAGGTCCACGTCGGCGTCCGCAATGCCGGCAAGGACGAAGAGGTGTTGCCGGTGCTGTGGCAAGACAACTATCTGTCGCTGCTCCCCGGCGAAAGCCGCACGCTCACCGCCCGCTATCTGCCCGGTACCAAGCTGGACGCCGCAGCGACGGTCGTCATCGACGGCTGGAACGTCCCGGCGCTGACCGTGCCCGTCGGCGGCGCGGCGCCCGCTTCCACGAACGCCACAAAATAAACGAACGCCCTTCGCACCGCCCGGAGACCATTGGGCGGCGCGAAGGGCGTTTATCTCATCCAACTAGGCTAGACCGGGGAACCCCATTATGGGTTGCCCGCGCAGACCACGGATTGCAGCAATTGCCGGCGGCGGCCCAGTTCGTTGAGGACCCGCGACGTTCCGTCGAAGCGGTCGGTCACCGTCTCGCCGGTGAGGAAGCCGGACAGGAAGCTCTCCTGGCCGATCTCGCGCGGGTTGATCTGCAGGAAGCCGGTGTTGGTCTCCCCGCCGTGGCAGCCGTTGCAGGTGTTCAGCGAGAACTTGTGGCGCGCCAGCGAGTTGTTGATCCCGGGGGCGAACCACACGTCGAAGCCGTTGTTGAAGATGGCCCCGGCCAGGAACGGCGTCCCGTTGAACGTCACCGGAACCTCGTGCGTCTCCGCCACCACCGCCGCTTCGTTTTCGTTGATGAACTGGGCCAGCGCTTCGCTGCCGTTGAATGAACTGTCCGGCGTGTTGAACACCGGAGCGGGCGCCATGAACCCCGTCGTCGGTGACAGGTGGAACTCGCGCAGCTGCCAGATACCGCTCAGCTCGATCTCGTTGGTGCGAATGTCGATCAGCGAGCTGCCGTTGGGATTGGCGGGAATCGCCCCCCGCATGGTGAAGCTGTCGGTGATGGCCTGCAGCGCCGCCCGGTAAGGCTCTGGGTTCGTCGGCGACCACAGCGCCTGCAAGGCGTGGAACTTGTCCGCCCAGGCCTTGAACTGGGTCTCGTTGCTGGCCGGCAGGAGGTACTCGAAGATCACCGTGAACTGCAACGAACGTCCGACTGCGCCCAGCACACCGAACACCAACCGCCCCTCGCCTGCCTTGCCCTTGGCCAGATCCTTCAGGTCCAGACGATTGACGATGGCCAGAAGCCGCATCGGCGCCTGCGCCAGGTCCAGCTTGCCGTCGGGCGTGCGCCGCCAGGGCTGCAGAACGATCGGGTCCATGGCCGGCCGCGGATCGATCGAGAAGGTGTTCACCACCTGCGGCTGCAGGAAGCTGCGGAACATATCCTCGGTCACGTCGGGGGCCGCGGCGTCACTGGGCGACAGCCGTTGCATGAGGCGACCGAAGGACCAGGCGCCGACGCGTGAATCGCCGGCCGGTCCGTTCATCGACGTCCGGATGGGATCGTCGACCACGGCGACATCGCGAATGGTCAGCTCGCGGCTGGAGCTGACGTGGCAGCCGGTTGGTTCGGCGACCACATACTGGGCCTGGGTTGTGGCAGAAAGGAATCCTTCATTGGGCGAGGTGAAGAATCCGATCGGATACGTCCCCGGCTCGGTCTCTGCTCCACTGGCAATGGAGAACGAAACCTTGATCGTCTTGCCGCTGGCGATGGGGGGCGTGGTCACGTTGAAGGGGCTGGCGGTGAAGTCTCGCGGCAAATCGTTGACGGTGGCGTCGAAGGTCGCCGGCCGACAGCCGGCGCCGTTGTGGTTGGTGATGGCCAGTTGATAGGTGACCGGCGTTCCTGCCTGCACCGAGGGGCTGCTGGCGGGGGTGACGGCCGCTGTCACCGGCTGCGGCAGGCAAGTCAGGTCCAGGATGGTGTCCGCTGGTGCCGCCATGGTGTTGAACCAGGCCTCGTCAACGGCGCCCTGGAACCGACGTCCCGAGATGTCGTTGCCCATCAGCAGCGGACCGGCGCCCCGGGACAGCTTGCCGGTGACCTTGATGCGCGCGCTGTCCTTGCCGTTGACGAACACGCGGACCACCTTGCCGTCGTACGTGCCGGCCACGTGGGTCCACTTGCCGACCTTGATCCCGGGCGCCGACACCGACGCGAACACGCCGTTGCTGAGGCGAATCACGAACTGCAGGTTACTGTCGCTCAGGACCAGGGCAAAGGCGCTGGTGGCGTCGTCGCGCTTGCGGAACAGCGTGCGAACGCCGCCCAATTTGTCGGGCTTGATCCAGGCCGCCACGGTCACGCCGTCGGCCAGCGAAAAATCCGGCTGGTCGGGCACATAGACCACGTCTTCCTTGGCCGCGAACTGCGCCGCCTGCCCCTGGTTCTGGTCGGGGCCACAGGTCAGATCGACGCTGCGGAAGGCCGGGTGTCCCGAGAAC
>JAXDMH010000887.1:0-8650 GCA_034666225.1 Myxococcales bacterium | reverse complement strand
CGGTCAGGCGGCGCCGATAGCCTTCAAGGGCGTCGGTGATCTCTTCTTCGGTGATCTTCGGGGGGCGGCGGGACAGCGGCAGGCCCAGGTAATCCTGCGGCACGACCTGCGAGCGCACCTCGACGCGGGCCGAAAACTTGAAAGGCTCGCCGGATTGCAGCTGCAGCTTGTCGACGGTGGGTGGGGCCACCGGCTGGATCTGCTTTTCGGTGATCGCTTGCCCGATCGACGTTTCGATGAGGTCGCGCGCCACCTCATCCTCGACCTGTTTCCTGTACATCTTCTCTATGAGGGCCCGCGGCACCTTGCCCGGCCGGAAGCCCTTCAGACGCACGTCGCGTCGTAATTCGCTGTATGCCTTGTCCAGTTTGGGGGCCACGTCGGTCCAGGGCAGTTCGAAATCGACGCGTTTTTCGACCGGGGAGATGTCTTCGATGGTGATTTGCATGGTAAGGAACCCCGATGTCTACCCTCCCCCCCGTCCGCAGGCAAGATGGTGCAGGACCCCCTGTATTTGAGCTTGCTCAGGCGGGGGTGTGTCGTTCAGCATAAGGACCTTCCTCACATGGGCTCAGCCGGTTTCACGCTCGCCGATCGATTGGGGGCGAAATCTTTTCCTTGCTCCGTCTCCGGATGTAGCCGGACTTGGATTTCGCTTTCCTCTGGGAAAGGCCTCAAGTTGGGCGGGCGCAATGCGCCCGACCCGGCCGATCCTGCGTCAAGCATGTGCGATCCGTGCCGCGAAAAATTCGCCAAGCTGGCCTCGGTCGAACGCCCCTGCGATCGTCCCGGCTGCGAGCACACCTGGACCTGGTCGGTCCCGGCGCAGCTGGAAGCCTTCGCCACCAAGCGCCCGCCCCCCGTCATGCTGTGCGGGTCGTGCGAGGAAAAACTGGGATCGCTGCAGGACAAGCCGATCCCCTGTACCGTGCCGGGCTGCACGCGCGCGTCGGTGTTCACCAAGCGGGCCCAGCTGCTGGCCGGCGCGCCCGATGTCGAGGCAACGCCGACGGAGGCGATGTGCGGGCCTTGCGACGGCGTCTTCAAGAAGCTGAAGGATCGTCAGGTCAGCTGCGGGATCAACGGCTGCAAACACAAATGGACCTGGAGCGCGCAGGAGCAGATCCAGGACTATGCCGCCGGCAAACCCAATGAGCCGCCGCGCCGGATGTGCGACGAATGCAAGACGGTCTTCGGCGGCATCGCCGACCGCGAGGTCCGCTGCCGGACCTCGGGCTGCAAGAAAACCTGGACCTGGGGGCGCGGCGATCAGCTGGACGCCTGCCTGGCGGGCAAGCCGGCGCCCAAGGCGCCGCACCGCATGTGCCAGAGCTGCCTGGACATCTATTCAAAGCTGAAGGACGTCGAGCGCCCCTGCCGGCGGTCGACCTGCAAGCGGACCTGGACCGACAAGCGCGGCGCCCAGCTGGCGCGGGCGGTGCGCGGCAAGACCGGCGATCCCTATCCGCACTATTGCGAGGAATGCGAAAAGGAGATGGGCGATCTGGAAGATCGCGCCATCGCCTGCAAGACCGACCACTGCACGGGAACGTGGGTCTGGACCAAGGCCCAGCAGCTGGCCGCCGGGGTCAAGCCCGAGCTGAAAGAGCCCACGGCGACCCCGCCGGCAGCCGATGCCCAGGAGGCTGTCGGTGTCGGCGCCGTCGGCGCCGAGGCGCACGCGGGGCACCATGGCGAAGGGCACGCCCCTGATGGACCGGCTGCTGATGGCCCGGCGGTGGTGGTGGCCGCAGCCAGCGCGCCGCAGGCGCCCGGCCGCGGCTCGCGTCGCCGCGACAAGAAACGCCGCCGCGAGATCCGACCGCCGGAGCGCCGCTGCGAAGCCTGCATCGAGTTCCTCAAGGACCGCAAGACGCGGGAGATCCCGTGCAAGACCTGCGGGACGCCCATCTACTGGCCGCCCGAGAGCCAGCTGCAAACCCACCTTGGCAACTGGGCCGAGCCCAGCCTGTGCGGCGCCTGCAAGCGCGACGCGACGGAAGCCGCGCGCGTTCTGCAGCGCGAAGCGCTTCGCCATCCACCGATGCCGGGACACGAAGGCACGCGGCCCGAATTGACGACGGCGAGCGATGCGCCCGCCAGCCCCGCCGAGGCGCCCGAGCCAGCAACGCCGCCGACCGATCAGACCCACGTTTAGAAGGCGGAGCGCGCGGCTCGATCGGACGTTCGGCCGGTTTCTAATCAGGGTCAGTCGGCGAAGGGATCCACCCAGCTCGCTCGTGGCGGGGAAGCGGGCATTTTCGGGAATCGGGCGAGGGCCGCCTTCTCTCGGTCACGCTCTTTGGTTGCCAGAGCTTTGCGGAATGGCTTCGCGACAACCGCTGGGGCGGTGACCTTTGGTGGAGGTGACATCGCCGGGCTGGGCGGCGGTGGCGCCTCCGGTTCGGCGGGCAACACTGGTGCGGTGATCGTCGGGGGCGCCTCGAGCAATGTCGGGGACGCAGCGACGGGCGGGACCGTGGCCGCCGGCGTCGGTGTGGGCGTGGCAACAGGCAGCGGCGAATGTTTCGTGGTGAACAAGACGGCTGTCACCAGGGCGCCGCTGATGAAGGCCAGGACCGCGACCAGGGACACCAGCGAGCGCGACGTCGCCAGGACCCGGCGGGGCTGATGGTCGGGCTCGGTCAGCAGCCAGTCTGACTGAGGCGTCTCTTCACCCGCCCTGGCGAAGGTCTCGTCCGAAGACTCGTCCGAATACTCGGGCAGGTATCCGATTCCTTTCGCCGGCGTGAGCGCCCCGATCAGCGGCGCGCTGACGACGCCGCCTTCCAGCGTCTCCATCCGAAAGGTGCCGCGCCCGATGTAGAACGCGCCCGAGATACGTTCGTCGTCGTGGGCGCGCCTGCCCCCCGCCATCCCCGCCGCTTCCCCTGCCCCCAACCCCTCTGCTCCGTATGACATGCACGGACCTTAGACCGAACTCGGTTAACGGGGCGTATCAAGTGTGCGAAATCGTCGTCAACTGTTGAACCAGATTCGCCGCCCAGGGTGAATGCCGGGCCTTACAGTCAAGAAACGAATTGAACTGTCAATCGCCCTGCGCGGCCAAAGCGCGCGCCAGCGGAAAATCTGCGGGCAGCAGATCCAGCGTCGGCAAACGCGCCGACTCCACCCAGGCGATCTCGGCCACCTCGACGGGCGCGGGGACGCCGGCGGTGATCGTGCAGGTATAGACCAGCATCAGCAGATCAAACTCGGGGTAGGCATGAAAGACGACGTCGTGGATGCGATCGACCTGCACCGTGCAGCCCAGCTCTTCGCGCACCTCGCGCTGTAACGCCGCCTGGGGCGATTCGCCGGCTTCCACTTTTCCGCCGGGAAACTCCCACAGAAGGGGCATGGCCTGATCCGCCCGGCGGCGCGACATGAGAATCCGCCCGGCCTGGCGAATCAGCGCGGCCACCACCAATTTCCGATCGCGCGTACCGGCTGACGCTGACATTGGCCGGCACGCTATCAGAATCGGCCGCCCGAACTAGGATGCGGCCGGGCGCGCCTTGGGGATGGCGGAGGCCGAGGCCGAGGCCGGAGCGGCCGCCGCCGGTTGCGCCGGGGCCCGCGCGGAGGCGGCGCCGGCCACCTCGGCCTGTTGGTCGATCAAGACCAGCAGCTCCTCGATCCGAAACGGCTTGTTGACCACGGCGGGGCTGGTCTCTTCCAGGAAGCGTTTCGCGTCGGCGGAGAAAGCCCCGCCGGTCACGAAGATGAAGCGCTCGGCCACCGCGGGCATGCGCGCCCGAACCACGGCGTAAAGATCCATCCCCGACATATCCGGCATCTGCAGGTCACACAGAATGACCGCGAAGTCGTCGTCTGTCTCCAGCAAGCGCAGGGCCTCTTCCGCGCCCAGGCAGGTGATGACGTCATGGGTCTCGCCCAGCATGCGACGATAGGCCTTCAGCAGCAACGCCTCGTCGTCGACGGCCAGGATTCGCCGCCGTTGATAGCCCGGCCGCCGATCGCTGGGCGGGGGAACCGCGATCGGCTCGCTGACGCCGACGGTGGCGGGCAGGCGTACGCGAAACGTCGCCCCCTCCCCGGCCCGACTTTCCACCGACACGTCGCCCCCCAGCGACCGCACGATCCCCTGGGAGATGGGCAGCCCCAGCCCGGTCCCCACGCCGCGCGCTTTGGTGGTGAAGAACGAATCGAAGATGTGCGGCAGAACCTCCTCGGGAATCCCCGGACCGTTGTCCTGCACCTCGACCACCACGAAGCCGTCCTGGTCATAGCTGCGCACGGTGACGATGTTGCGGTTGATGCGGGTCTCGTCCAGGGCCTGCGCCGCGTTCATGATCAGGTTCAAGAAGACCTGCCCCAGCCGCGCCAGATTGGCCCGCACCGCCTTGCTGGCGCGCAGATCGCGTTCAACGTGGGCGCGGTACTTCAGCTCGTTGCGCAGCATGGTCAGCGCCGATTCCACCGCCGCGTTGACGTTCACCGACGACGTCGAATCGTAGTCACTGTGCGAGAACGACCCCAGATCGCGGACGATGCGATGAATGCGGGCCATCCCCTCTTTTGATTCCTGCAAGATCGCCGTCGCCTCGAACAGGATGTCGGGCAACCCCAGACGCTGGGACGTGCCTTTGGGGAGATCTTTCAGCTTTTCCTCGATGAGGCGCATCTGCCCGGACAGCGCTTCGATGTTGGCCAGAACAAAGGCGGCCGGGTTGTTGATCTCGTGAGCGACGCCGGCCGCCAGCATTCCGATCGACGCCAGCTTTTCGGCCTGCAGGCGGCGCACCTCGCCCTCGCGTTCGTTGGTGATGTCGCGAACGTAAAGCACGGCGCGCTTGCCCGAGACCGGGTAGGCCCGCGCCACGTAGGCCCGACCGTTGGCGCTGGCCCCGCGATCGCATTTGGATTCGCTGCTGATGGCGTCGCGCGCCAGCGCGTCCAGATCGCGGCGCAGCCCCGTGCCGTACAGCCGACGACCGGTGGAATTGGCCACCTCCATCACGCCGGACTGGTTGATCAGGCACAGCCCCTCCTCGAACACGTCGAAGGTTTCGCGCAACGTGTCGCGTTCGGCGCGCAGCTGGTGGGCCAGCTTCTCGACGTCGCCGGTGCGTTGCCGGATCTTGGTCTCCAGCTCGGCATTGTAGTGGCGAATCTCGTCGGCCAGGGCCTTGACCCGAAGCACCGACTTGATGCGCGCCACCAGCTCCTGATTGCTGACCGGCTGGACGATGAAGTCGTCGGCGCCCACGTCCAGACCGCGCAGGCGACTCTCGACCTGGTAGTGCGTGGCGGTGAGAAACAACACGGGCAGGCGCCGCGTGCGTTCGTCGGCGCGCAGCTGGCGGCAGACCTCATAGCCATCCATCCCCGGCATCTGCACGTCCAGGAGGACCAGGTCGTAGTCAGAGTGCCGCACCCGTTCCAGCGTGGCGACGCCGCTGTCGACCTCCTCGACCTCGTGCTCGGTCAGCTTTTGCAGGGTCTGGGCGACCGCAAAACGGCTGTCGGCATTGTCGTCAGCCAGGAGTATGCGTGCCATGCGCGCCCTCCTCATGGGTGCCATGCGCACCCTCCTCATGAATCGGCAAGCTGATGGTGAACCGCGAACCTTCACCGTGGGCACTGTCGACGGAGATCCGGCCGCCCATCTGCTGGGTCATGTTTCTCGCGATGGCGAGGCCAAGGCCGGTACCCTCGTGGTGATGCTGGGGCTGGGCCTGAAAAAAATCGTCGAAGATGCGCTCGCGGATGGCGCCGGGGATCCCGATGCCGGTGTCGGTGACGTGAATGTTCACCGTGGTGCCGCCGCCGTCGGCGGTCATCAACACGGAACCCGCCTCGGTGAACTTGATGGCGTTGCCCACCAGGTTCGTCAGCACCTGTTCCAGGCGATGCCCGTCGCAGCGGGCCGCCGGCAGACCGCCCGGCAGGTCGACGATCAGATTCAATTTCTTGGCCTCGGCCAGCGGCTGCAGTCTGACGGCCACGGCGCCGATGGCGTCGCGCACGTCGGTGGCGCGCACGTCCATGCGCAGCGCGCCGGTGGCCATCAGCGAGCGGTTCAGAACATCGTCGGCCAGGCGCAGCAGCCCTTGCCCGCTGCGATCGATGACCTCCAGGTACTTGCGCTGCTCCGCCGAGAGTGGCCCCACCCGCTCGTCGAGCAACAGCTCGAGCAGCGCCAGCATCGCGTGCAGCGGCGTCCGCAATTCGTGGCTGACACGGGCGATGAAGGCAGACTCGTCGCTCCCTTCCTGCAGCTGTCCCTGCAGGTTCACCAGCTTCTGGCGAGCCTTTCGCGCCCTTCCCAACAAATCATCGCTCTCGTACTGAGCCGAACTTGGAACGGATTGCCTGGTCCCCATCGCGGTGCTGGCCCTCCAACGGTCTTGCGCCGGTGTCCGAAGATCGTCGCGCGGCGATCATCCAACCAATCGCCGGCCGAATCAACAGTCCTCGTCGAGGAATGCGCGACCGCCAGGGGTCCGCCCTGTCAGATGCGGTACCACCTCGCCCGACGTCTTGAACGTTTTGGACGTTTCGGGCAGACGTCAGCTGGACGCGGCGAGAGCGGCTTTCAGAGCGGGACGAAGCAGCGGGTAGCGGAACTGATAACCGGTCTCCAGCGTGCGAACCGGCATGGCGCGCTGGCTGGCCAGCAGCACGTCGTCGGCCTTGGCGCCCACGGCCAGACGCAGAGCGAAGGCGGGCGCGGCCAGGGCGGCCGGGCGGGAGAGCGTCGCCGCCAGAACGCTCGTGAACTCGCGATTGGTCACCGGCTCGGGACCCACAGCGTTGAGAGGGCCGGTCACGCCCTCGGCGGACAAGGCGTGGCGGATGAGGCCGACCTCGTCATCAACGTGAATCCAGGGGAACCACTGCTGGCCTGAACCGATGCGTCCCCCCAGTCCCAGCCGGAACAGGGGCAAGATGGTCCCCAGCATGCCGCCATGGCGATCCAGCACCACGCCGGTCCGGATCAGCACCACGCGCATGCCCAGCTCCTGGGCGCGCAAGGCTTCAGCCTCCCAGTCGCGGGCCAGGTCGGCCAGAAAACCGGTTCCCGCCGCCGACGCCTCGGTCAGGATCTCGTCGCCGCGATCGCCGTAGTAACCGACCGCCGACGCGGAGACCAAGACCCGTGGCCGCTTGGTGAGGCCGCGCAGGGCATCGACCAGGGCGCGCGTCGACACGATCCGGCTGTCGCGCAGTTTCTTCTTGCGCGCCTCCGACCAGCGCCCCTCGGAGATTGATTCGCCCATCAAGTTGACCACGCCGTCGATGCTTTCAAAGGCGGCCGCTGGCGGCTGCCCGGCGGTGCCCTCCCAGGCGTGCAGGGTGGCACCGGGCAACCGGCGGGAGGCGCGCGACACGTCCCGCACCAGGGCCGATACCGGGTCGCCGGCGGCTGCCGACGCGGTGGCCAGCCTGGTACCGATCAGCCCTGCCGCGCCCGCGATGAGAATCCTCATTCCGCTTGAACCCCCTTACGCATCGTCAAGACGACTCAGGCCAGAATGGCGTCGATCTTCGACGCCAGGATGAAATCATTCTCGGACAGACCGCTGACGGCATGGGTCCACAACGTCACGTCGACCTGACTGTAGTGCACGCAAAAATCGGGGTGATGCCCCTCCTCTTCGGCCAGGGCGGCCATGCGATCGACAAAAGCCATGGCGGCCAGAAAATCGTCGAAGCGATACGTCTTGTGCAGCTCCGGGTGGGCGTCCTTGGATGGCATCGATTCCTTGGGCGGCTGGCCGCCGCTGGTCTGCTTCTCCCACCCTTTGAGCTGCTCAAGCAATTTTCCGGTGCTTTGGTCGTCGAGCGGCGGGGTTCCCCCTTCGCAAGGGACGCAGCGCCTGGCGGTCAATGGTGGCTGCTGCGTGGGTTGTTCTTTCGTGGTGGCCATGTCCCCTCCTTGTGTGAATGTCGCGGTTTTGGCAGTTTGTTCACCATATGTCCACTGCCCTGACGAACGGCATTCTGATCACGGTCAAAAGCGAGTACATCCCTGAACGTTCCTCTTTATCGTCTCGCCAGTTCGCTTTCGCTTACACGGTCCACATCGAGAACCAGGGAACGGTGACCGCCCAGCTGCGCAGCCGCCACTGGATCATCACCGACGCCGGGGGCGGCATTCAGGAGGTGCGCGGTGAGGGCGTGGTGGGTGCCCAGCCGACGTTGCGCCCTGGGGAAAGCTTTGAATACACCAGCTGGTGCGTGCTGCCCACGCAGTCGGGATCGATGCGCGGGACGTACCGCATGGTCACCGACAACGAAACCTTCGAGGCCGAGATCGCTCCCTTTCGTCTGGCCCTCCCTCAGACGTTGAACTAGAACACGGCTCATGTCGTTGCATGACCTGACCGTGAACACCGTCGATCTGGCGCCAAAACAGCTGGCCGACTTCAAAGGCCAGGTGCTGCTGGTGGTGAACACCGCCTCCGAGTGCGGGTACACGCCGCAATATGCCGGCCTGGAGAGCCTGTACCGCGAATACAAGGGGCGTGGATTCGCCGTGCTGGGATTTCCCTCGAACGATTTCGGCGGGCAAGAGCCGGGCAGCGAGGCCGAGATCAAGAATTTCTGCAGCACCAAATTCGACGTGACCTTCCCGCTGTTTCAGAAGGTGAAGACCAAGGGTGGTGACGGGCAGTCGCCG
>JAXDMH010000886.1:0-14407 GCA_034666225.1 Myxococcales bacterium | reverse complement strand
CAAGCGACTTTGAAGACGACCGCCGAAACCGCGACGCTGCCGGCGGGCAAGTTTCGCAGCGTGAGGACCGACGTTTCTTCCGGGACCACGTCAAACGACTGGGTCACCGTGGTGGTACCGACCGACTTCAGCTGGACGCAGCGGGCGTCGGGGGGCGCCAGACGAATCTCTGCCACCACCGTGCCGACGTCGTCGGGCGCCAGCGACGCCGGCGGCGATTCGGCGCAGGCGGCCAGTGTTGCCAGCGGCGCGGCAAGGAGAGCAATGAGGGCGATGCGACGGGAGCTCGAACGGCTACGGCAATTTTGTCTTTTCACATGAGACGGAACACCCCAGCGACCAAACTCGGCAACAAAATCGACCGCCGCCGATTTGGTGATGGGTCAAGGCGGGGGCGGCAGCGCCTTGAAGAACGGCCAGATCGCGCCGCTGTAATTGACGCCCCCGGCGGTGGTGTTTGTGTGACCGCCGGGCAGCGCGCACCAGACAACAGGATAGGCCCCCGGACAGCCCGTGTACTTGACGCACATGGGATAGGCGGGGTCATACACCGTGCTGGCGTTCCCCTGGCAGCCGTTCCTTATCAAGAGCTCATCGCGCTGAGGGGCGGAGCCGAAGCTGTCGAGGCTGGGGGTGTTGATCTGTGCCAGCGGCCCGATCGGATTCCCGCTGTCGCCGGTGTCGGCGATCATGAACGCGGCGATCGGCCCGGTGCACGGCCAGCGGTGTTCGCGTTTGCCGCCGGCGACGGAAACAAAGCCGCGCAGCTGGTCGGCATCCCCGCACCCGAGAGTGGTCGCCTCCCACGCACCGCTGCTGACACCGCCGATGAATTCGCGGTCGAGATCCACGCAGAGGTGCGATTCGAGATAGCTCAAGATGCCGCGAACGTAGGGCATCTCAGGCCCGTTCACGCACAACGGGATGTTCGCGGCGGTGCCCGAACAGGCGATCCCCCCGTCGGCGAAGCAGCTCCCGTCCGGGTGGTTGCCGGTCAGGATGGCGAGGGACACCGTGATGGCGCCGGTCGCGCTGGGGTTGTAGCCGGACGCGCCGCCGCCGCAGCCGGACCCTCCCAGGAAAACCGGATACGCCGTGTCCTGTTGATAGCCGGCCGGCAGCCGGAAGGAAAAGCTGCGGCTGGTGAAGTTCTGGCCTCCCACCACCGAGGCCCCGCCCGGCGCGAACTCGGGCGCGATGCAATCGCGCGGACAGTTGCCCAGCTTGGCGCTGCACCCCATGCAAACGGGAACGGAAAGCTGTTGATTGCCTGCCGCGACCGGAGCCATCCCGCAGCCTGGGCTCTTACCGTGCCTTCGAGGGAGAGCGACGGTGCTCGCGTCACCGGAGAGCGCATCGCTGGCGTCGCCGCTCGCTCCCGGCCCGTCGGTACCGGCGATCCCACCGGTTGATCCACCGCCACCGCCGCCGCTGCCGCTGCCGCCGGAGCTGCCGGGAAGTGACGCATCCGCGCTGCCGCCCGTGCCTGTCGTCGGATTCGTTCCGCTGTCACCCCCACCCGCGCCGCCCAACGTGCCGGTGCCATTGCAGCCGCCGGCCAGCAAAGCGCCCACCATCAGAGCGCTGCGCGCATACGAGCGAGTCATGAAAACCTCCAAGAGCTCGGGTTCTGAAGCACCGACAATGGTCGAAGTCGACGACGCCAGTCAATCGATTTTCAGGCCGGCCAACGGGCAACGCGGCGCCAAAGGACGCTCAATTTCACGAAAGCGACGAGCTTCCTGGCAACTATTCTCTTTCTTTCGTACCGTCGCGACTTTTGAAAGTGATTGTGACGTTCCTCTGTTGACTCCTGAACCGCCAATCAGTGGGAGCACATGCCCAGATTCCTGTTCTCGCTTCTCGTCGTCGCCGCGGCCACGCTCACCGCCTGCTCGACCGGATTCCGCCGCGCGCAGTTGCAGCCCGTGGCCCAGATAGACTCCGTCGATCGACCGTACGTCGGTCGACCGTATGCCCAGGTGCGGGAGGTGGGCGTCGTCGCCTGGGGCCGGTGGTTCTGGTCGGAAGATTCGTCGCAGACAGCCGTCACCGTGGACCTCCGCAACGATTCGTCGTCGCCACTGACGATCGACGTAGGGTCCGCGACGATCAACTATCAGCCGTTGAATGGCGCCGACGCCGTCCAGTCGCCCGCCGTCGCCGCGGGATCCGGCGGCCTACCCGCGCTGGTTAACTTGGCGAACGCGACGCCCCACCCGGTGACGCTGGCCCCGGGTGAGTCCCAAACACTGTGGATCGCCTTCGGACGTATCTTCTGGCCCGGGCGCTCGCGCGAGACGTTGAGGCTGACGACCACAGCCGGCGAGCCCATTCGGGTGACTCTGTTCGACCCCACTTCCGACAGGCCCCGTTGGAGGTTCGCTCCCGAGAGCCGGTCCGGCACCACCATGCGCATCGAAAGCCAATTCTTCGGCAACCAGGGGTACGGAGGCACCTTGGGCGCTGGGGTGTGGTTCGTCCGCGGCCGATTCAGGTTGGATTTAGGATACTGCTTCGGTCTCACGTACGCCCAAGGCGTCGACGGTCTCGCTCGCGCTTTCACCGTCGGTTTCGGACCAAGCCTTGCCTGGCATCCGCTGCGAGGAGCCTCCGGAATCTACGGATCAGGGTCGTTCAGCTTCGCGGACTTCGCTCAGCAGTCCGGTGTTCAGGACAGAAACTGGTCTCCCAGCGTCTCCATCGGTATCGAATCTGGATCGCAAACCGTCGTCCCAACGATGTTTTACCGCCTGGGCTACGTGCACGTCTTTGACAGCGGCGTCGCTCGGCGGGACGGTCTCATCTTTGCGGTGGGGTGGAATGCCTGGCTCTGGTGATTTGGGGCTGCCGATTTGGCCCGCTGTTGATCGGCAACCTCGTGTGTCCGGCGGGCGCAACGTCTACACTCGGTCCGTGTTTCGACAACATCGCGCGGGGCTGATCGCGCTGGTCCTTTCGACAACCGTCGTCTCCACTGCCATCGCTGGCGACAACATCGTCGATCCGCTGGTCAGCCGGTTCTCGCTGGCGAATGGTCTGTCGGTCTTGCTGGCGCCCGATGCGCGCTCGTCGGTCGTTGGCCTGCAATTGCGTTATCGCGTCGGCTCGCGCGACGATCCGGAGACTCGCCCCGGCCTGACCGGGCTGGTGCAGAAACTGATGATGCGACGGACCCTGCACGTCGCTGAAGGGCAATACGATCGCTTGCTCGACGAGGCAGGAGGCTACGATTCCCAAGCGTCGACCGGCAACGACAAGACGATCTTCGCGGTCAGTGTCCCATCCGATCGGTTGGCGCTTCCACTTTGGCTGTGGAGCGACCAGATGGGTTATTTCGCGGCCAGCATCGACGACCGCCTGATCCAGCAACAGCTGGCGGTGATGCGCAACGAACGCGCTCAGAGGATCGACAACGCTCCCGCTGGCCGGACCGCCGACTTCGCGCACTCCGCGCTGTACCCGGTCGGGCACCCCTATCGGGCCGGGCCGCTGCCGGCAGAACTGGCGTTGCCAGGGTTGACGGCGGCAGACGTGCGCGCGTTCGTTGAGGCGCGCTACGCGCCGGACAACGCCGTGCTGATCCTGACCGGAGACTTCGATCCGGGTAAGGCCCGGACGTTGATCGAGAAATACTTCGCTCCGCTCTTGCGCAAGAACCCGCCGCCCCGACGCGCCGGCGAGCGACCGAGCCTGACCGGAGAGACGCGCCTGCAAGTCGCCGCCCAGGTCGAGTTGCCGTCGGTGTCCATCACCTGGTCGACGCCAGCGTGGGGCGCCCCCGGCGACGCCGAGCTGGACATCATCGCCGAGCTGCTGACCGGCGAGCGCGCCGGTTTGCTGCGCTGGAAACTGGTGGACAGTCTGAAGGTGGCCTCCAGCGTCTGGGCCGGGCAGGCATCCCGCGCGCTGGGCTCGCGTTTTGTGATCATGGCCTCCGCCACCCGTGGTCACACGCCCGGCGAGCTGGTGGCAGCCATCGATCAGGTCCTGGCCAGCCTGCAGGCCCAGGGCCCCGCCCCGTACGAGATGCGTGCGTCGGTGGTGGGGCACCTCATCGGCCAGCTGTTCAGCCTGGAGCAAAGCAACCGGCGCGCCGAACGCTACGCCGACTGCGAAGAACAGATGATCTCCCAGCCGTGTTTCAGAACCTGGCTGGCGCGCTATACCAGCATCGATGGCGCGGCCCTGTCCGCCGTGGCCGCCCGTGAGCTGCCGCTGCAACGCCGCATCGTCGTCGAGGTGACGCCGACGCCGGGCGCACCCATCGCCGGCGAGCTGCGGCCTTCGTCAGGCGGGTCTCCTCGATGATCCGCGCCGGCGCGTCCCTGGCGAACGTGTTGCTTTGCGGGGCCGGCGTCGCGGCTTGCGTGACGGCATCATCGCCTCCCCCACCATCGGTGTCCCCGAACGATGCGCCCAGGTCGGCCGCACGGGCCGACGACGACGACGACTTCCGGAGCCGCCCACCCGCACCCGAGCCCGCCACCGACTACGTCGCGCCCGCGCCGAAACAGAGCGTGTTGCCGAACGGCATGCGCCTGTGGGTGATCGATCGCCAGACCTCGAAGGCCATCGCAGTGACGCTGGTCCTGCGCGGCGGTGCGGCCGCCTTCCCTCGCGAGCCGGCTATCCTGTTTTCGATGCTGGGCACCTCGCTCATGGGCGGCACGACCACGCACACCGGCCGAGAACTCTTCGATCTGATGAGCGTGCATTTTTTCTTGATGGACGTGGTTTCCTGGGACTCTTCATTTCGCCTGACAATGAACGCCACCCCGGATTCGTTCGACGGCGCGCTGGAGATGCTGCGCGACGTGGCCCTGCGTCCCACGCTTCCGCCCGACAGAGTGGAGTCGATGCGGCAACGGTACCTGGGCGGGTCCCCCAGAGCCGCCGATGATCCGCTCCGCATCGCCAATCGAAACCTCTTCGGCGCCTTCTATGGTCAGACCCATCCCTACACACGCACCATGGATCCCATCGCCCCGGCGCTGGCCACCATCAAGCGAGACGATGTTCTGCGCGCGTGGAAGGAGATGATGGACCCGGCCCAGGCCACCCTGATCATCGCTGGCGCCGTCAACACCGCCACGGTGGCGGCGCGCGTGCAGGCGCTGTTCGGCGACTGGAAGCGCGACCCGGCGGCGGAGGCACAGAGCACCGTCCCCCTGCCCTCCCCGACCAGCGCGCGGCTGATCGTCGTCGATCGTCCTGGCGCGCCCCAGGCCACCGTCCTTTACGGGACCACCGCGGCGCCCATCCAGGCGTCCGCGCATTTGAATGATGTCGTCGTTCGCCAGCTGCTGGGCGGCATGCGGTCCAGCGTCACGACCGGGAAGATCCGCGACGAGCTCGGCGCGGCGTGGACCAGCACCACGTACCAGCATGTGGACCGCGCCGGAGGGATCACCTGGTGGCAGGGCAACGTGGCGCGCGATCGGACGGCGGCGGTGTTGACGGCGCTGGACGCTCGCGTCCGCGAGCTCCACGAACGGGGTCCTGAGGCCGACGAGCTGGCCGCCGCGACATCGCGGCTCGCGCGCGCGCAGCCTCGCTCGCTGGAGACAACCAGCGGATTGGCGGCGGCGTTCGCGGATGCAGCCACGAACGATCTGCCGCTGGACGACCTGGCGACGTTGCCCGCTCGTCTCCGGAAGGTGTCGGCCGGTGACGTCAAGGCGCAAGTTCCCGAACCCACGGCGGCGAAGGCGGTGGTGGTCGGCGATCTCGGCGTGCTGCGGGCGTCCTTGCTCCGGCTTGGGTGGGGCCCCATCGAAGAGCACGACAAGGACGGACACTTCGTTCGGATGCTCTCGCCCTGACGGGAGGTTCCGATTCCGCCAGGCTCGGCTGTTGTGGTATGCGGCAGGAATGATCCTGCGCATCCGATCGATCATCGTGTTTGCGATTTTTTGTGCGGCCCTCGTGACCAGTTCTCTGGCGGCGGCGCAACCAGTCGAGCCGCTGCGCTCGGCGCCCCAGCCCAAGGCGCCGGATGCGCCGCCTGACGTGTCCCAGGCCCCCGCGCAGGCGACGAAGACCGAAAGCGGGTTGGCGTGGAAGCTCTTGTCGAAGGGGTCGGGCGCCCAGCACCCCGGTCCGCACGACAAGGTGATGATCAATTACACGGGGTGGACGACGGACGGCGAGGTGATCGACAGCTCGATTCCCGATGGCGAGCCGTCGACGTTCTTGATTGACGACGTCCTCAAGGGTTTGGCCGAAGGGCTGCGTTTGATGGTGAAAGGAGAAAAGCGCCGGCTGTGGATCCCCGCCGCCCTGGCCTCGACGGGTCGGCCCAAGCGTCGCGGCGCCGCCGGTCCCGCCGTCTTCGACGTCGAGTTGCTGGACTTCGTGAAGATGCCGGATCCGATCCCGGTGCCCGATGACGTCGCCGAGCCGCCCGCCGACGCCAAACGAACCCGCTCTGGCCTTTCCTACAAGTTTCTCAAACGCGGCAAAGGCAACGAGCACCCCAAGGTCGACAACTCCGTCGAGGTTCATTACAACGGCTGGACGCCGGACGGACGGTTGTTTGACAGCTCGGTGAGGCGTGGCCAGTCCATCAGCTTTCCTTTGAAAGGCGTCATCAAAGGATGGACGGAAGGCGTCCAGTTGATGGTCGTCGGCGACAAGGTTCGCTTCTGGATCCCCGGCGACCTCGCCTACGGCGACAACCCGTCGCAACCCGGAGCACCCGCCGGCCCGCTGGTCTTCGACGTCGAGTTACTGTCGATCAAATAGAGCGGCGACCGACAGATTCAAGCATCCCAGGTGCGAATTTTTTATACAGGCGCCCCCTCTCCGGGCGCTGTAGCGTTCAGCGCCATGGCCACTACTAATTTTGATGATCGGAAAACGCGACTGGGCGCTTTCCTCAACAAGACCTCATTCCTGGGAGCATGGAGTTTGTTGCTCGCGGTTGGATGCGGCAGCAGTTCACCAAGCATGACCCCTGACGGAGGCTCCGGTGGGGGCACCGGCGGCCCCATCACGGGAACGGCCGACATGCACTGCGCCGGGGACGCCGTCGTGATCTCCGCACCTGTTGGTATGTGCACCTGCATGGTGGGAATCGCAACCAAGACCGAAACGGTTCCAATGTGTATCGCCGACCAAAGACCGGGCGCTACCTCGAAATTAAGTGCAGCCGATGGGGGCAGCGACGACGGGTCTGACACCGTCGCGGATGCTTCCGGGGACGCCAGCGCGGGCTCTGACGACGCCGGGGATGACGGCGGCGATGACGCCGGCGATGACGGCGGGAAACCGCCGATTTCCGACTTCGGCGAAACGCTGTACAACGCCCAAGGTGCCGACGACGACTGCAAATACGACGTGCAATGGACCGCGTCGCCGATTCGGCAGAACGCCGACGTCACCTTCACGGTTACGATAAAGCGCCGGGCCGACAACGGCGCACCCGAGATCGGCGGCGATGTCACGCTCGAAACGTTTTTGACCGACACCCATCCGGGGATGACGGGGAACGCAAAATCGACTGAGTCACCCGCTGGCTCCGGCGTCTACAAGGTCGGGCCCGCTCGGTTTGATATGGCCGGCAAATGGACTGTGCGTTTCCATTTCAACGAGCTGTGCTCTGACGACTCCGAGGATTCACCACACGGGCACATCGCGTTCTTCGTCAACGTGCCATAGGCGTTCTGCGCGATCGCCCGAGCCGGCCGGTCCGGCACGTCGACAGTTGTCGCCGTCGCCGTCGCCGGCGCCGGCGCGACCCTCAGAACCGAAGCACGCAGCCCAGCGCCTTCGTCGATGCAGGCACGGGAACCTTGCCGGCCAGGGCGGCCTCGATCGCCGCTCTCAGGAACGGTCTGGTTGCAGGGGTGACATCCTTGCGTGCCGAATCAATGGCGCCGCGATAAAGGATGCTGCCCGAAGGCGCGACAATCAGCGAGAAGGTCGCAAAGCCGGCATTCACGGCGCGGGCGAACGCACCGCGGGCGTCTACCAAGATCGGCCATCCCGTTCCTGGATCGGGTGATTCCTGCTGAAAACCCTTCGGATGGCGTTCGGCGTCGACCAAGAAAAACTGGACGCCAGCGCGGCCAAACCGACTCGCCAGTTCCCGCAGCGCCGCCCGGTGTGCCGCGAAACAGGGGCACGAGTCCGAGAGGAACACGAAGACGCTGAGCGGCGCCTGACGGGCGAGACCGTCTGTCGAAAGCATTTGCCCATCGGCGGTGCTCAAGGTCGCGGGCGCCAGAGTCTCCGCTTGTCCGATATCGTTGGCGCTGGCTTCACCTGCCAGCAAGACGGCAGCCCAGGCGACGATGGCCAGCGAGCGAACTCGGTTCACAGCCACGCTCGCAAGATAGAGAACGTGCCGCCGACGCCCGCCAGCTGGTTTCGACCAAGCCCCGAGATCGGCGCGTTCAGGAACGCCGTCCCCTGGGCACGCCAGGCGTCCGACAAGGGAACGACCAGCGCCCCGCCTGCGCTGAAAAGCGAGGTCCCGCTGTCCGGGATTACCTGTCCGGAAGACCGGTCATGGCCAGCGCCTTGCCAGTTCGCCGTGACGAACGCGCCCATGGAGACTTCGTTGTCAAAGACATAGCCGCCAGCCAGCAGCGCGGTCAGGTGCGGCTCGAAAGACTCTCGGATTCCCTGGCTCGAGCGCGGCGTTCGCTGGCCGATCCATCCGTCGAACGCCGCGAAGGTGTGCCCCCAACTCTGTTCCAGGCTGACGCCGACGCTTCCTTCCCAGGTGCCTGTACCTGTCGCATCGGTTGCCAGTGTGTTGTGGGCCTCGTCTGCCGGACGGCCCGTCGGAACAACCAGGCCCAACAGGAGCGCCAGGCCCGGCAGTCGCGAGTATTGGCCGGCCACGGTGAAGTCATAGCGGGCGGTCAGTGTGACGTCGCCGATACCCGACCCCCACTCGGTGACACCGGGGACCGAGCGGCGCGTGATCAGGAAGGGTATTTGAACCGCCACCTGTCCGTCCTTGAGGACACGAATTGCCGCGAACACATCCTGCTCGCCGTCGATGTCCCCAGCGGTGGTGCCGTGGTAGCTCCCACCCGGGTCGAACGAGCCGTAGATGGTCCGGCCCCGGACCTGCAGCCCGGCGCCAAAATCTTCGTGGAGGCGCAGGCGTGCGGGAATGACCAGGCCAGCTGCCGCGCAACACGCCTGCGCGCGCGCCGTTGCCGGCGCCACCACGACCGCCAGGGCGATCGCGGTCGTCAGCGCTCTAGTGAACATCGACAGCGGGGACGGCGGCGTCCCCGGTTGCACCCATGAAGGACGACTTGCGACCGAGAGCGGCACGTTTCACGCAGCGAAGCCTAGTCGGTCGAACGGACCCTCGGTATGTGAAAAAAATACGCACCTGGGCTTGGTGCGAAATTTTGATGCTGCGCGATGCCAGCCACCGCCACAGCCGTTCACTCGAATACGGCCATGCGCACGGGCGACTCAGCGCAGGCGGAATTGCACCGTCCACCGCATCCGAACGCGGACCGGACGACCATCCCGCAGCGCCGGCGAAAATCGGTAGGCGCGAATCGCGCGCAACGCGGCCTCGTCCAGGCCGTAACCCGCGCGGGTGATGGCGCGCGCCGCGATCACGCGACCCTCACTGTCCACGACGATCTCCACGGGAAAGTCGGTCTCGATCTCTGCCTGGCGGGCCGCCGGTGGATAGACGAGCGGGCTCGATGACAGCAGCCGAGCCGGAACGCTCGCGTCGCCTTCACCGATGGCGTCGCCGGCCGGATCGGTCCCGGATGCGGATTCGCCTGCTGCCGTGCCAGACGAGCCAGGTGACTGCGTGGCCACAGTGCCCGCGCTGAGCACAAAGCGAGCCGGCGTTTCATCCGCGCGCGGTGAAGGCAGGGCCGGAACGAGCGGCCCGGCCAGCACGTCATTGGCAGATGTCGCACTGACCGGCTGATTGGCTCGGGGACTCCCGTGCGCCCGTCGAAGGACCGAACTTTTGACCGGCGACGCGGGAATCATCGACGCGGGCGCCGGTATCTCGGTCGGTGATTCAGGAACCGGACCCACGTCAACTTCGACGGTCTCGGGTAGGAACGCCGGCGGGCCAAGGGCCGACCGGATAACAACCCCGACCGACGTGGCGACCATGGCGTGAGCGATCGCGGAGATCAGAAATGCACCACCAGCCCGACTGACCCAGGTTCCTGGGCGTCGAACGGAGTGCCGGAACTGCGCTGCCAGGTGACTCACGACGAGCAGGAAATGTGTAGCACGCTTTGACATAGTCGTGTTATTGGGCGACACGCTTTTAACGAACATGTTGCAGAGCCTTTTCTGATGCCCAGGCGTGAAGCGATCCGCGTTGTCCTTTATCTAGGCCTGGTTTCTGCGGGCGTCCTTGCTGGCGGGCCCGCGCTCGCGCAGGCGCCGTCCAACCCGCCGGCGGCCCCACCAGCGCCCGAATCGATGACGGCCCCGTCGCTCAGCAATCACCCCGATGCACCCTATCCAGCCGAGGCGCTTCGCCAGCGCGTCGAGGGGAACGTCGGCCTCGAGCTGGACCTGGACGCCGCCGGCAACGTCGTCGAGGTCCGCGTGACGGCGCCGGCCGGACATGGGTTTGACGAGGCCGCCGCCGAAGCCGCTCGCCATTTCACCTTCGTGCCGGCCACCCGCCGAGGAGCGCCGGTGGCGTCGACGGTGCAGTTCACCTACGAGTTCCACCTTCCTTCGCCGGCCGCACCAGTTCCCACCCCGCCGCCTCCGCCTCCTCAACTGACCGCGCGCCCCGGCGAAACGATCCAGATGGGGCCCAATCAATCCACGCTGGTGCTCGCCGCAAAGCCGATCAGCGCGGCGTCTTCCTTCTCCGTCCAGGATCGTGATTTCCAGCTGCGGCCCATCGGCAGTGTCCAGGACATCCTGCGCGTCACGCCCGGGTTGGTGATGGTCCAGCACTCCGGCGGCGGCAAGGCCAACCAGTATTTTCTCCGCGGCTTTGACGCCGACCATGGCACCGATCTGGCGCTGTCCATCGACGGTGTCCCGATCAACATGGTGGCCCACGCCCACGGCCAGGGGTTCGCTGACACCAACTTCATCATCCCCGAAGTGGTCGAGCGGGTGGAGATCACCAAGGGACCGTACTTCGCCAATCAGGGCGACTTTGCCACCGCCGGCGCCGCCAACATGGTCTCGCGCGACGACTTCGAGCACAGCGCCGTGGCGGCCGGACTGGTGGATGCCCCGGGACACGGCGCCGCCGGTTATCGCGGCCTGGTGATCGCCAGCCCGAAGTTCGAGCTTCCGGTGAAGGCCACCTTTGCGGCCGAGATCGGGCGGACCAACGGCCCCTTCGAAAATCCCGAGGGCTGGGACAAGTACAAACTCTTCAACAAGCTGACGTACAACCCAACGCCCATCTCCAGCCTCAGCATCAGCGAGATGAGCTATGCCGGGAACTGGCACGGCTCGGGGCAGATCCCGGCGCGCGCCGTCGACGACGGGCTGATCTCTCGGTTCGGCTCGATCGATCCCGACGAAGGCGGAAGCACCGCTCGACACCAGCTGGCCGCGCAGTACCGGTTGCACCCGACGGAGACCAGCGAGCTACGGGTGATGGCCTACGTCGGCACCTACCGCTTCAATCTGTTCTCGAACTTCACGCTGTACCTGCGCGATCCCGACAACGGCGACGAGATCGAGCAGATCGATCGGCGCACGTTCTATGGCGCCAGGATGAGCTATCGGGTCCTGCATCGACTGGGCCCGGTGACGTTCGATACGACCATCGGCGCCGATGGTCGAAACGACGACATTCACGAAGAGCTGTGGAACACGCTGCACCGCCAACAGCTGACGGCCGTCCGAAGCAACGACGTCCACGAGAGTTTCGTGGGCGCCTATTTCAATGAAGAAATCACACCAGCCCGCTGGATCCGCGCTGACCTCGGCGGGCGGGCAGATCTGCTGTCATTCGCCGTCGACAATCGTCTCCCGACCACCGATCCGACCGCCCCACAAAGCGGCATCAGCGGCGCGCACCAGCTGAGCCCGAAGGCCAGCCTGATCGTCACCCCGGTCGAGCAGCCGGGCGCGCAGCTGGACGTCTACGTCAATTACGGTCACGGCTTTCACTCGAACGATGTGCGCGGCGTGTTCGCCCAGCCGGCGGTGACGCCTCTGGCGCGCGCCAAGGGCGAGGAGGTCGGCGCCCGGGCCCGGCTTTTCGACGCGTGGGACGTGGCGGCGGCGGTGTGGCAACTGGACCTGGCCAGCGAGACAGTCTGGAACGGCGACGACGGCACCACCGGGGTCAGCGATCCCACCAGCCGCAAAGGCGTCGAGCTGGAGAGCCGTTATGAAGTGACGCCCTGGTTGGCCGCTGATCTGGCGCTGACCTTCACCAGATCCCAGTTCACCACCGACATGGAGAACGGCGGCGGACTGGCGCTGGCCCCGAAGCGAACCTGGGCGGGCGGACTGTCCGGGCGTCACGCCCTGGGTCCCGGCGTGGCGCGGGCCGGGCTGCGTTTCTATGGGATCGGCGACCGGCCGGCCACCGACGACGGCGTTCTGGTCGCGCCGGGCTTCACGCAGTTCGATCTGCACCTGGGCTATCGCCACCGGTGGTTCGACATCTCTGTCGATATCGAAAACCTCCTCAACGGAACCTTTCGGTCGGCGCAGTTCTCCACGGTCAGCCGGCTGCGGACCGAACCGGCCATCGGCGCGCCGCTGCCCGGCGGCCTTGGCTGCGGAAGCAACGCTCGCCTGGCGACGGCGCCCGACGGAAGCGCGGCGAACGGCCGGTTTTACGGCTGCGAGGACATCAACTATACGCCGGCTTATCCGCTGACCATGCGCCTCTTGGCCACGATCTTTCTCGACTGAGGGCAGCCATGAAAATCATTCCTGCGCGGCATCTACCAGACGTACCAGGCAGCAAGCTGGGTGCTGACGATGCCCGCCTGATCGTCGAGCAGATCTTTCCCGGAGAGTTCACCAGCACCAGTTACGACCCAGCCGCCTGCACCAGCACGTCGACAAGCGCAGATGCCGGGAGGTCCGGCGCCGGTCTTGAGGTCGGGGGGGACGTCGCCGGCGAGGCAGGCGGCGATGTGAACGACACCGATCCGGCGTAAGCTCACGAGCTGTGTCGCAGGTTCCATTGTACGCGACGGCGGCGTGATGACGTCGCTGTCGTCGATCGGCTTCGATCCGTTCTTCGAGGCGCAGCTCGGCGCGCTCGACGGTGGCCTCGTGCCGGCGCGAATTGCGATCGCCCACGGGGAGAGCTACGTCTCATGGACGCGTGATGGCGTTCGCAAGGCCGTCCTGTCCGGGCGTCGGCTGGCGACCTGGCGGATCGCGGCTGATCGCCCGCAGGTCGGGGACTGGGTGACGGGCACCTACTCGGACACGACCGGCGCGTTGATCATCGAGCATCTGCTGGCGCGGCGCACCTGCCTGATCCGACGGGCGGCCGGTGAGCGCGCGGAGGCCCAGATCATCGCGTCGAACGTCGACGTCGTCGGGATCGTCAGCGCCTTCGGCGACGGCCAGGACGACGCGCGCGATCGCCGGCTCATCAACGAAGGGCGCCTGCGGCGCTATCTGGCGGCCGTCGAGCAAAGCCGGGCCTCGCCCCTCCTCATCGTCAACAAGAGCGATCTCAGCGCGAAGCCGGATGAGGTGGCCGACGGGCTCGCTCGGCTGTTTCCAGGCGTCCCCATCGTCTTGATGAGCGGCCAGCAAGGTCTCGGCATCGAGCGACTGCAGCCCTGGGTGCGCCCCGGACAGACCCTCGCCCTGGTTGGGATGTCGGGCGTCGGAAAATCGACGCTGGTGAATGCCCTGCTCGGACGGGACGCGCAGGACGTCGGGGCGGTCCGCGAGAGCGATGCCCGCGGTCGACACACCACCACTCACCGCGAGCTGTTTCTGACGGAGAGCGGCGCGCTGCTGATCGACACGCCCGGGATGAGGGAGATGGGGCTGTGGGAGATCGACGACGTCACGTCGTTCGACGACGTGGTCGCGCTGACGACCGCCTGCCGGTTCACCGACTGCCGCCACCAGACGGAGCCCGGATGCGCGATCCGGGCGGCACTGGAGAGCGGCGCGCTGACCGCGGAGCGCTGGAGCAGCTACCAGCAACAACAACAGAGGGTCTCCGCGAAAGGCGCCCACGCGCGCGCACCGTCGGAGGCGCATGCGCGCGGGCGACGGGGACGGCGCAACCGCTGACCCAATCGCCGCAGCCCTTGGCAACAGCGATGTCAAAGGGCAAGGACCTTTCGCCAACGAGGCGGCGCCACGCCCCATCGTCATGCAGCTGCCCGGGCCGTCGACTCAGATGTCCGACGGCACCTACTCGCCCGAGAGCACCAACGACGTCACCATCGGGTCCTGGTCGATCTGGCGAACCACCTGGCTT
>JAXDMH010000885.1:0-4790 GCA_034666225.1 Myxococcales bacterium | reverse complement strand
TGTGCAGTTGTGGGACAAAGGACTCCTGGCCGCGCTCTCCGGAGTGGCGGCGGGTGTCCTTTCGATCGTTGTCCTTTACCGGGCGTGGTTGGCTGGCGGCGTGGGTGGTGGCGACGTGAAGCTGGCGGCGGCGGTGGCTATCTGGGTCGGCCTGCCCCACATGCCGACGTTCGTGCTGGCGACGGCGATCGCCGGCGGGGCTGTGGCGGTGGTTTGTTACGCCTTGTCCGATGGTGGCGCGCGCCGCCAGATTCACGGCAACCTCACCGGCGCGCTGCTGGTGCAGGAGCTTCCGCGCATCTCGACGTCGTCGACGTCTATGCCGTCGACGAATGCGCCGGGCGCCAGCGGTGGCGTTCGCCGGGTGTCGGTGCCGTACGGAATTGCCGTGGCCGTCGGTGGCGCTGTGGCGCTGTGCGCGCCGTGGAGTTTTTGATGTTCAAAGACAGGAGCGAAAGTGGCTTCGAATGATGGGTTAGGAAGCACCGGCCGTCTGCGGCGCGCCGCCGAGAGTGGCACCCGCCGCTCGGGGGCACGTGCGGCCGTCTTCTGGGCGGTGACCATCCTGGCCGGGCTGATGGCCGCCCTGATGATCACGCGTTATCTGGATCGTCGTGCCGTGCCGGCGTCGCCGGTGACCAAGATTGTCGTGGCCGCCGCCGACCTCCCGCTGGCCACCAAGCTGCGTCCCGAGCACGTCAAGCTGGTGGAATGGCCGGCCAGCAGCCTGCCGCAGGGGGCGATTCGCGATCCCAAGGACGTCGTCGATCGCATCGTCATCACCCGAGTTCTGGAAGGCGAGCTGATCCTGCCGGGCAAGCTGGCCGCCAAGGACGCCGGCAACGGACTGGCCGCGCTGATCCCCGCCAACATGCGGGCCGTGGCCGTGCGGGTCGACGACGTCGTCGGCGTGGCCGGGTTCATCCACTCCGAAGATCACGTCGACGTCATCGTGACCATTCGCCCCACGCACCCCTCCGATGCCGAGCCGGTGTCCAAGGTGATCCTGCAGAACGTGAAGGTGCTGGCGGTGGGCAAGGAGATCGATTCGGAGGACCGCAACCGCAATCAGGCCAATCCGGTCACCGTGGCCACGTTGCTGGTCAACCCCGAACAGTCGGAGAAACTGGCCCTGGCCGCCAATGAAGGGCGCCTGTTGCTGTCGCTGCGAAGCTGGACGGACACCCAGTCGGTGGCCACCGAAGGGATGAACCCGTCGGTGCTGCTGGCGGACGCTCGTCGGCCGGAGTCGCCGCCACTTCCTGCTCCCGTGGCCGTGGCGCCTGCGCCTGCGCCGGTGGTGCCGTCGCGTCGCGGGCACACCGGTGCTCGCCGCAACGCCGCCGCCGACGGAGCGGCCACTCGCGGGCACGACGTCGTCGAGATTCTGCGCGGCGATCGCTTCGAGGAACGGAAGTTCGACACCCGGGAGAAAAAGTAGGCCGCATGATGATGCGAAGGCACAGGCGTCTCGTCGTTGTCGGGCTGGCGGTGATCGTGACTCTGACGGCCGGCGGCCTTTCAGCGCCGTGCGCGTTTGCGGCTGGCGAGATCAGCAACGTTCCCCAGATTCGCATCGACCGCGAGGTGGGCGCCGCCAAGTCCCTGGCCCTGGAGGTCGGGCAGAACCGCTTGCTGGTTCTGTCGGAGCCGATCGGGCGCGTCTTTGTCGCCGATCCAAAGGTGGCCGACCTGAAGGTGATCACCCCGACCCAGCTCTTGATGACGGCGCGCGGGGTGGGGATGACCGACATGACGCTGTGGAACAAGCGGGACGAGCCGCTGGTGCTGGCGCTGTCGGTGGCCCGCAACCTGGACGGCCTGCGCCGCCAGCTGAAGGATCTGTTCCCCGACGAGCACATCGCCGTGTCATCGGCCGGCGATCTGGTGGTGCTGTCCGGCGAGGCCTCGGACATCCGCGTCCCCGAACGCGCCGCCGAGGTGGCCCAGCTGCATTCGGAAAAGGTGGCCAACCTGATTCGCGTGGCCGGCAACCAGCAGGTTCAGCTGGAGGTGAAGTTCGCGGAGGTGTCACGCAAGGGCCTGCGCGAGATGGGGCTGAACTTCTTTCACAAGGACGCCGGCGGGCGCTATGTCGGCGGCGCCGCGGCGTCCGGCACCACGGCCGGGTCGTTCCTGTCGATCCCCGGCACGGGCGGCAACCTGCCGTCGGTGCCACCGGCCAACGCCGGCAGCGCCTTCTCGCTGTTTTTCTCCGGGCTGCCATCGTTTCCGTTCAGCGTCATGCTGAGCCTGCTGGAGTCATCGGGCCTGGCCAAGGTGCTGGCCGAACCGACGCTGGTGGCGATGTCGGGCCAGGAGGCGAAGTTTCTGGCCGGCGGCGAATTCCCCATTCCCATCTCGACGGGCCTGGGCGCCATCTCGGTGCAGTGGAAGAAATTCGGCATCATCCTCAATTTTACGCCGACCGTGATCGGCGCGGGCACGCTGCACCTCAAGCTGCAGACCGAGGTCAGCGACGTCGATCCCTCGCGGGCCGTCACCGTGGGTGGCTTCTCGATCCCGGGCCTCATCTCACGGCAGAGCGAGACCACGGTCCGGCTGTCCGACGGGCAAAGCTTTGCCATCGCCGGCTTGCTGTCGAACAAGGTGCGCTCGCAGATCGACAAGATTCCCCTGCTGGGAGACCTCCCCATCCTGGGGGCGCTGTTCCGTTCGGTCTCCTACCAGCGCGACGAATCCGAGCTGCTGGTGGTGATCACCGCGCGCCTCACCAAGCCGCTGGCGCCGCATGAAGTGCCGCCCATGCCCACCGACGACGAGCTGAACGATCCGAACGACTTTGAGCTGTTCCTGCTGGGCAGCGACGGCGGCGGCACCCGGGGAGGCAGCGAGCAAGCGACATCACCGATGCCGCCGGGAGGTCCCGCCACCAAGACGGCAGCCGGCGCCGACGGGCGTCAAACATGGCAAGCCCGGGCCGGACGCGGACCGACCGGCGAGCTGGGGTTCATTCGCTGAGGACGTAGCGCCACCATGCAAAAACCAAATGTGCTTCTTCTGGGTGCCTCTGACGAACAAGACGCGGATCTGCGCAAGGCGCTGAAGGACGTCGCCAACCTGAACCGGCTCAACGTCCCTGCGGAGCTGGTGCCGGACGAGATGCGGCGCCTGCGCTCGGGCACGGCCATCGTGGCCATCAGCCCGCAGACGCCGCAGCGGTTCGGCCTGATCCACAACATCACCGCCTCGGGCGGCGTGGTCATCGTCGTCAGTCCGACCAAGGATCCCGAGCTGATCCTGCGGGCCATGCGCGCCGGCGCCCGCGAGTTTGTTCTGGAGAGCGACCATGAAGAGCTGCGCGTGGCGGTGCGTTCGCAGGCCAAGAGCGCCGAGCAGGCCGACGGCCTGGGCACGGCCATCACGATCTTCGGGGCCAAGGGCGGCGTCGGTTCGACGACCATCGCCACCAACCTGGCCGGGGCCATGGCTCGCAAAGGAATGCGCGTCTGCCTGGTCGATCTGAATTTGCACCTGGGCGACGTGCTGTCTTTCATGGACGTCACCGGCGGTTATTCGATCAGCGACGTGGTGACGAACATGACCCGCCTCGATCGCGATCTGCTCGATTCGTCGATGACCAAGCATTCGTCGGGCGTCAACGTCCTGGCCCAGAGCGGCAAGATGGAGGAGGCCGATCAGATCAAGGCCACCGACGTGGTCGGCCTGCTGCAGTTCCTGCGCAAGAACTACGACAAGGTGATCATCGACGGCGTGCGCGCCTTCGACGAGCTCTCGCTGGCGGCCCTGGATGGCAGCCAGTTCCTGCTGATGATGATGACCCAGGACGTGCCGGCCGTGCGCAACGGCCAGCGCTGCATCGAGCTGTTCACGCGCCTCGGCTACGACGAGACCAAGATCAAGCTGATCCTGAACCGCTATCAGAAGTCGTCGAAGATCACGCCCGACGTGATCGCCGAGACGCTGAAGCAGCCGGTGGCCCACCTCATCGCCAACGATTTCGTTTCGGTGATCGATTCCATCAACCGCGGGATGCTGCTGTCCGACGTGGCCCCGCGGGCCAAGCTGACCCAGGACATCGAAGACCTGGTGCCGCTGCTGTCGAACGAGCGCAAGGTCCGGGTGCGGCGCCCCAGCATCCTGGGGTCGCTGTTCGGGAAGAAGGTCGCGGATGGGACTGCGTGATCGACTGAAGCAGGGACAGACCGCGCAGCATCAGGTGCCGCGGCTGAACACGCCGGCGGCCGGGCTGGTGCCGCTGTCCGAGCCGCGATCCAAGGGCGGTATCACCGTCGAGGTCTATCACAACCTCAAGCACGAGCTGCACCAGAAGCTGATCGAGAAGCTGGATCTGAAGACCATCGATCAGCTGCCGCGCGAGCAGCTTCTGGACGAGCTGCGCAACATCCTGGCCGCGCTGCTGGCCGCCACCGACCTGCCGCTGAACCGCACCGAGCGCGACCAGATGGTCGAGGAGCTTCTGGACGAGGTGACGGGCCTGGGGCCGCTGGAGCCGTTGCTGCGCGACAACACCATCTCGGACATCCTGGTCAACACGTACAGCACGGTCTACATCGAACGGCGCGGCAAGCTGGAGCTGACCGACGTTCGCTTTCGCGACAACGAACACCTCACGCAGATCATCAACCGCATCGTCTCGCGCGTCGGCCGCCGCGTCGATGATTCGTCGCCCATGGCCGACGCCCGCCTGCCCGACGGCTCGCGCGTCAACGCCGTCATCTCGCCGGTCTCGCTCGACGGCCCGATGCTGACGATCCGGAAGTTCGCCGCCGATACGCTCGGCGTCG
>JAXDMH010000884.1:0-8905 GCA_034666225.1 Myxococcales bacterium | reverse complement strand
GCCGGCAAAGCCGGCCTACGCTCTACGCGCTCCTAGCGCTGGTCGCCATCGCCGTCGCTGCCAGCGCTTCGTCACCGATCATATCCAGCGACACGGCCGCCGCGTGAATGGTGGCGGCGATGCGGACGGCATCGTGCACCTGGTCTTCACTCAGCCCGCCTTCGATCTGACCGCCTTCGGTCACCACCTTCTCGTGCGCCACCAGGCAGGTGCCGCAGCCGTTGATGGCGCTCACCGCCAGCGAGAACAGCTCGAAGTCGACCTTGCTGCCGGCCGGCTTGACCAGCCGGTTCATGCGCAGGCGGGCCGGCTTTTCGGCATAGCTGGGTTTTTCGATGAGGTGACGAAAGCGGTAGTAGACGTTGTTCATCGCCATCAACGCCGCCGCCGCCAGCGCGTCGTCGATCACCGCCGGGGCCACCGCGGCGCGCGCGTCGGTCAGCACCGCCTCGCGCAGCCGGGTGTTGCGCGAGGCGACCGCCGCCGCCACCGCCACGCCCCAGCGCTGCGCCTCCGACAGCGTGCTCTGCTGGAGGACGGCCTGCAGGTTCAGCTTGATGTCCCGGGCGAACTCCGGAATCAGGTTGCGAACGTCCTCCAGCGCCGACATGACCTACGCCGCCTCCAAAGTGGGCTCGCCCTTTTTCCAGTTGCACGGGCACAGCTCGTCGGTCTGCAGGGCGTCCAGGACGCGGATCACCTCGTCGACGCTGCGGCCCACGTCCAGGTCGGTGACGGCGACGAAGCGGATGATCCCTTGTGGGTCGACGATGAAGGTCGCCCGCATGGCCACGCCCACCGACGGGTGCAGGATGCCCAGGGCCGTCGACAGATCGCGCCGCAGGTCGGACAGCATGGGGAAGGGGAGGTTCTTCAGATCGGGGTGGCTCTGGCGCCAGGCCAGGTGCACGTACTCGTTGTCCGTGCTGGCGCCCAGCACCTGGGCGTCGCGATCCTGAAAATCGGCGTTGCGGCGCCCGAACGCGGCGATCTCGGTGGGGCAGACGAAGGTGAAGTCCTTGGGCCAGAAGAAGACCACCTTCCACTTGCCGGAGTAATCGGCGCTGGAGATCTCCTGGAACTCTTTCCCCTTCTCCAGGCTCACCACCGCCGTCTGCTTGAACTCGGGAAACCTGTCACCAACGGTCAACATGTTCGTGCTCCTTGCTTCTGTTGTTCGTGAATCGAAAACAGAACAAACATGCGGCCGCCGGCCTGATAGCTCAAAGACAATGTTCTTATCCATGTGATAGGCTGTCCCTATCGTGAGTCTGGCCCCCCATCCGTTCTCCACCCGCCAGCTGCAGTACGCGGTGGCGGTGGCCGACGCCCGCAGCTTCCGGCGCGCCGCCGGACTGTGCGGCGTCTCGCAGCCGTCGCTCAGCGCGCAGCTTGGCCTGCTGGAGGACGCCCTGGGCGTGCGCCTGTTCGAACGCGATCGGCGCCGGGTGCTGATGACCGCCGCCGGCGCAGAACTGGTGGCGCGCGCCCGCCGCGTGCTGGTCGAGACCGACGATCTCGTGAACGCCGCCCGACAGCTGGGTGATCCCCTGGCCGGCGTCCTGCGCCTGGGGGTCATCCCCACCATCTCGCCTTACCTGCTGCCCGAGATCGTGCCGGCGCTGCGTCGCGAGCACCCCCGGCTCACCGTTCGCTGGGTGGAAGACAAGACCGAGACGCTGGTGCGTGCGCTGAACGCCGGCGAGCTGGACGCCGCGCTGCTGGCCCTGGAAGCCGATCTCGGCGATCTGCAGTCCGACGTCATCGGCCGCGATCCGTTCGTGCTGGCGGCACCGCGCCGCCACCCGCTGGCCAGGACCCGCGGTCCGGCGAAGCTGGCCGACCTGCGCGGGGCGGCCGTGCTGTTGCTGGACGACGGTCACTGCCTGCGGAACCAGGCCCTGGCCCTGTGCACCAGCGCGCGCAGCGAAGAGCTCGGCTTTCGGGCCACCAGCCTGCCCACGCTGGCCCAGATGGTCTCCGCCGGCGCCGGCGTGACGCTGTTGCCGCGCATGGCGGTGGCCACGGAGAGCCGGCGATCGACGATGGTGATCCGTCCGCTGTCCGACGCCAGCGCGTACCGAACCATCGCTCTCGTGTGGCGGCCCACCTCGCCGCTGGGGCCGGCCCTGCGCAAGCTGAGCGCCACGATCCGCAGCTCGTACGAGCTGCTTGCGCCGTCGCGCAAACGCGCTCGCTAGCGGTTACGTGTTGTCGGGCGTCAGGGCGGCGGTGATGGAATGCCGGCCGTGGCGAAGGTGGACATCTCGCGCTGGGCGCAGACGGCAGCGCGGATGATGGGGATGGCCAGCGCCGCGCCCGTCCCTTCGCCCAGACACAACCCCAGGTCCAGCAACGGGCGTGCGTTCATGGTCGTGCAGGCCAATCGGTGGCCGCGCTCGGCCGACAGGTGGGAAAAGCAGACATAGCTGCGGCTGCGCGGGGCCAGGGCGCTTGCCAGCAACGCGGCGACGGTGGCGATGAAGCCGTCCACCACGACCGGCCGTCGCGCGATCGACGCGCCGATGATGAGGCCGGCCATGGCCGCGATCTCCAGGCCGCCCACCGCCGCCAGGACGCCGATGGGATCGTCGCGGTCGGGACGATGGTGGGCCAGGGCCTCGGCGATCACCGTCGCCTTGTGGGTCATCCCGCGTGCGTCAAGCCCCGTGCCGCGCCCGACCACATCGGCCGGCGCGGCGCCGGTCAACGTGCACAGGATGGCGGCGGCGGCGGTGCTGTTGGCGATCCCCATCTCGCCCACCGCCATCAGATCGACGCCGCGGTTCGCCGCCTCACGCGCCAGCCGCACGCCCAGTGCCACCGCCGACTCGGCCTCGGTGCGGGTCATGGCCGGCTCCCGCCGCAGGTTACCCGTGCCGGCGCGCAGCTTGGCCGAGACGAAGCGCACCCGCTGGTGGACGGCAGGCAAGCCGGTCAGATCGCCGGCCACGCCCACGTCGATCACCGACAGAGACGCATCGGCGGCGCCCGCCAGGGCATTGATGGCGGCGCCGCCGGCCAGAAAATTCGTCACCATCATCGCCGTCACCGCCGACGAGAAGGCGCTGACCCCTTCGGCCGCCACGCCGTGGTCGGCGACGAACACGAAGATCTCCGGCTGGCGGGGCGGGGGGGCGTCGATCCGGCCATGGGCGCCGGCGTACCAGGCGGACAGCTCTTCCAACCGCCCCAGGCTGGCCGCCGGTTTTGTCAGGCGCAGCTGGCGGGCGCGCACCGCCTCGGCCGTTGCCTCGTCGAAGGGCGGCACGTCGCCGGCCAGAGCGGCGATGGTGCCCTCGGCGACGATGATCGGGTCGATGGTGGTTGAACTCTGGTCCGGTGCCGCCGCCTTGCCAGCTGGGCCGATGTTGCCGGTCGCTGGACCACCGTGACCACCTTCACCGCCAAAGCGTTCGGCGTGCATGGCCGCCTCCAGCGGGCGGCGCTCGCGCCAGCCGGTCTGCTCCAGCATGGGGCGCTCGGGGAACTCCACGGGGTAGCCCACGCACAGATAGGCCACCGGTTCGATCCCAGGGGGCAGGGCCAGCTCGGACCGCAGCACCGCCGGCTCGACGATGCTGACCCAGCCCACGCCGACGCCTTCCGCCCGCGCCGCCAGCCACAGGTTCTGAACGGCACAGCAGGCGCTCCAGCGCAGGGCTTCCGGCTGGGCGCTGGTCCCCAGCACCAGCTCTTCCGCTGGCCGCAGGTCGACGGTCACGCAGATGTTCAGGGACGATTCGACGATCCCTTCCAGGCGGTAGGCCAGATACTGGGCGCGCCGCTCTGGCGAATAGCGGGCCGCCTCGCTCTCGCGACAGCGCAGAAAATTTTCGCGGATGCGCCCTCGTTTTGCACGGTCGCGCACCAAAACAAAGTCCCAGGGTTGCGAATAGCCGACGCTGGGCGCCTGGTGAGCGGCGCTCAGGATGCGTGTCAGAACCTCATCCGAAACATGAGCTTCTGAAAGGAACATGCGGATGTCCCGGCGCTTTGAGATGACATCGTAAATGGCGTCTCGGGCGGCCTGCGCCATCTGTTCGGCAACGAACACGGACGTACTTTACTGCACGCGCTGCCGGTCGCCACCGCCCCGGCGGCAGCCGCAAAAGGCTCTCGAATTTACGCGCAATGGGGCAGAGCCCGGTGTTAGCATTGCTTACACTTTCTGAGCCGCCTAGTCGCCTAGCTGCCTAGTTTCAATGACCAGTGAGGGTGCCATGCTGATGCTGCCCAAGTCCTCGTCGTCCTCCTCCGCCCCCTTCGCCGGTCGCGGCATGTTGTTCCTGGCACTGGCCGTTTTCGGCGCCGCCTGCTCGTCGACGTCGACCCCCGGCGATCCCGGTCCGGTGGTGGTCGCCCCGCCGTCCGACCCGGGTCCCGGCCCAGCGCCGACCTCCTCCCCGGCGCGGCTGCCGCCGCCCATCTCGGGTGGGACACTCTTGGTTCTTCGCGACGGCAAGACGGTCGTCGCTTCGGATCCCGACCGCGACCTGATTTCGATCGTCGATCTCTCGACGCGGCAGCTGCGAGCTCAAGTAACACTTGAACCTGGGTCCGAGCCGGGACGGGCCGTGGAGGACGACGCGGCTCGCGTTCATGTGGTCCTGCGCGGCGCGGGCGTGATCCTCTCGATGGACACCACCCGCGGGCAGGTGCTGGCCCGCCGCTCGCTCTGTCAGGCGCCGCGCGGATTGGCGTTCGACGCCAGCAAGCAGCTCTTGCACGTGGCCTGCGCCGGCGGCGAGCTGATCTCGATCGGTCCCCTCGACGCGACGCCGGTGCAGACCCGGCAACTTGATCGCGATCTGCGCGACGTCAGCGTGCGTGGTAGCGACCTTCTGGTGACCACCTTCCGCAAGGCCGATCTGCTGGTGGTGGGTGCCACGGGTGAGCCGACGCGGTTGGCTCCGGCCCGTATGCCGGCCGCGTTTTTTTCGGGACTGGGGGTCAAGCCCCTCCCGCCTGGCGTCAGCGGCTCCTCCTCGGCCGGTCAGGGCGGCATGGCCTCGCCCGCGGTGGCCTGGCGGATGATCGACGGTCCGGACGGCAGCACCATGATGCTGCACCAGCGCGGCGTCGACGATGACGTCGGCACCCAGCCGAACGCCTATGCCAGCGGGCCGTCATGCGCCGGCATCGTGGAGACCGCGATCTCGACGATGGTGCCGGGCGGTGGCCAGGTTCTCAAATCCAGCCGCGCTCTGGCCAACGCCGTGGTGGCCGTGGATATGGCCGTCGCTCCTGACGGCCGCCAGGTGGCGGTGGTCTCGGCCGGCAACGGCGGGACCGATCAGCAGCTGCAGTTCTTCGACATGGCCGATGTCACCGGCGCGACCGACCCTGGGTCGACTCCTGGGCCGACGGAAAAGCCCTGCGTGCCGGGTTCGCCGACGCCCATCGTCGTCGACGACGTGGCGCCGGCGGCGTCCGGCGGCGCCCTTCCGCAACCGATCGACTATCGCCCGCCCAACGGCGAGGTCATCGCCGTCGCCTACGCGGGCGCGGGCAACATCGTCGTGCAGAGCCGACAGCCGGCCAGCTTGCAGGTGCTGACCCAGCGCTGGGAGCGCATCGTGCTTTCCCCGGAGGTGCGCGCCGATCCCGGACACCAGCTGTTTCACACCGCCACCACGGGCAAGCTGGCCTGCGCGTCCTGCCACCCCGAAGGCGGCGAGGATTCGCGGGTGTGGCATTTCGTGGGCATCGGCGCGCGGCGCACGCAGTCCTTGCGGGGCGGCATCATGGACACCGCGCCCTTTCACTGGAGCGGAGCCCTGCGCAACCTGGACGCCCTCATGATCGACGTGTTTCAGGGGCGCATGGCCGGGCCGCCGGTCAATCGCGATCAGGTGGGTGCTCTCAGCGCGTGGCTGGACAAGGTGAAAGCGATCCCGGCGTCGGGCAGCTGGCACGATCCGGCGGCGGTTGGTCGCGGCAAGGCCCTGTTCGAGAGCAGCGCCGTCGGCTGCGCGTCGTGCCACGCCGGCGCGGACTTTACCAACAGCACCACCGTCGACGTCGGCACGGGCGGGCTGTTTCAGGTGCCGCAGCTTCACAACCTGGCCTTCCGGGCGCCGTACATGCACGACGGCTGCGCGGCGACGCTGGGCGATCGGTTCTCCTCTTGCGGCGGCGGCGATCGACATGGCGTCACGTCGACGCTGAACCACGGTCAGCTCGATGATCTGGTCGCGTACCTCGAGACTCTGTGATCCGTCGCTGGGTTAAACTCCCGGTACTCCTGTCGTCGATGGCCGCCGCGCTGACCGCGGGTTGCGGTGATGGGGGCGGCGGCAGCAGCGGGGGCGGGGCCGGTGGGTCGATCGTCGACGGGTCACGGGTCGATGGGCCCGGCGGCGTTTTTTCCTGCGCCTGGACGTCGACATCGGGGTCGGCGCTGAAAGAGTTGACCCTGCCGGTCTCCGAAGTCAGCGGCGTGCTGCGCGGGACCAGCCAGAACGCGTCGACCACCTGCACCCGGCAGAAAGGCACCGGCGGGCCGGAGATGATCTATGGCCTTCGCGTCACCGAGCGATCGGTGATTGACCTGGAGGTCGTTTCGCAGCTGGACACCGTCGTGGCCATCCGCCGCGCTTGCGATGATCCCCTGTCGGAAGTGGCGTGCAGCGACGACCCGCAACCGCCGCCTCAGACCTCGGGCGTCGACGCGGGGATCATGCCCGTGCCGCCGCCCGGTTTTGACGCTGGCTTCCCCTCGTCGACGTCGTCCAGTCGGGACGGACACGTGCGCGCCGCGCTTGATCCCGGCCTTTACTATGTCCTGGTCGACGAGGCCGAGCCGTTCGGCGTGGGCGGCGCCTTTGTCCTCAAGGTCAGCTCGTCGGCGCCGCCCGCCCAGACCTCCTGCGCGGGCGCGGTTCCCATCATGGACGGCACCAGCCTGTCGGCGGAACCGCTGGACCTGGCGGCCGAGAATGGACCGAACTGCGGCGGCGTGCGCGGGCAGCCGGCGCTGTTCTATCAGGCGCAGGTTCCTTCCGGGCAGAGGTTGACGGTGCGGGTGCAGACGGTCTCCGGCAGCCAGGCCTGGACCCCCCTGGTGCAGATCTTCAAGGACTGCGCGCAGGCGGCTTGCCTGGCCACCGGACGAGCATCGGCGTCCGGCGATCAGGCGGCCCGCTACGTCAACAATGGCCCCAGCACAGAAACCGTCACCATCGCGATCAGCGCCAGCATCGTGGTCAGCGGCGCCACCTTTCGATTGGATGCCAGCATCGGCGACCCCATCCAGAATCTGACCTGCCAGACGGCCAGGCCGCTGTCCGATGGCCTCATGTTGCGCGGCCAGGATCTCTCGGAGGGGACGATCTCAACGGATTTCCGCTGCATGAAGATCGGCGCGCCTTCGCTCTTTTACAAGGCGACCCTGCTGAAGGGGCAGACAGTGATCGTCACGACGAGCGCTCGTGTGGGGGCCAATCCGGTGTTGTTCCCGATGTTCCTCCAGCTGCACCAGGGCTGTGACGACATGAACTGCGGTGATCTGCGGACCGACAATTTCCTCAGCTACACCAATCCTGGCCCGGCGACGACGACGGTCATTATCGAGGTGAGCTCCTTTCTCGGCAGCAACGTCACGCTGTTCGATATGACCGTGTCGATGCCGCTGCCGCCGGGCGGCGTGTCGGTCTCCCCGCTGGGCGGCCTGGTCACCACCGAGGCGGGCGGCCAAGCCACGTTTGATGTGGTCCTGACGTCGCCGCCCCAGTCCAGCGTCGTCGTTCCGCTGGCCAGCAGCAACACCAAGGAAGGAACCGTCAGTCCGTCCAGCCTGACCTTCACGCCTGATAGCTGGGACAAGCCGCAGAAGGCCACCGTCACCGGCGTCGATGACGACCTGAAAGACGGCGCGCGCGCCTACACCATCCAGGTCTTGCCGACGGCCAGCGACGACAAACGTTACGTCGGGATCGACGGCGCCGACGTCGCGGTGAGCAACCTCGACGACGAACCAGGCCTGGCCATCGACGGTCCCGATCCTCTGGTGACGTCGGAGTCGGGTGCCCAGACGTCGTTCACGGTCAGTTTGAACCGAGAGCCCACAGCCGCGGTGCGGGTGGCCTTCAGCAGCAGCAACGAAGCCGAGGGCAAGGTCAGCCCCCCCTCGCTGGCGTTTGATTCCACCACCTGGGACAAACCACAAACCGTGACCGTGACCGGCGTGGATGACTCCGCGCAGGACGGCGCGCAGGCCTACAAGGTTCACGTTGGACCGGTGACCAGCACCGATCCGCAGTACACCGGCGTTGATCCCATCGACCGAGACGCCCGCAACGCCGACGACGACTTCCAGACCGTGGCCGCCCAGGGCGTCTCCGGTACACTGTTTTGCGTTCAGACCGGGCAGGTGCGGGGACACGCCATGGGCGCCGATGAGGCCGGTGACCTTTACGTGGGCATGACCTGTCAATCGACGTTTGGCGGAGGCCCCACCGATGGTGGCTTCACCCCGGCGTTCGACGGCTCCTCGATGGGAGGCAACGCCTTCGATGCCCTGCCGACCGTGCCGGCGCAAACGGTGCTTTTTGTGGCGACCAGCGTCGATGGCGGCAAGACGTTCGGGTCGCCGGTCAACACCGGCATCCCCACCACCGATTTCAACATCGTGGGCACCGGGCCGGGGGCCGCCTTCGTCATTGCGTTGACCAATCTGGGCGTCGTCTATACCCGTACCGAGGACAGCGGCGCCACCTGGGCCGCGGCGACGGTGCTGTCCTCGTCTCAATCGGTCGTGGGGTTGGCTGCGCAGGGTCCGCGGGTTGCGGTCACGGCATCGACATCGGACCAGGGCGCGTACCAGTTGTGGACCAGCGAGGACGGTGGGCGAACATTGACAGCGGGGGCGGTGCTGGGCGGAAGTCCGCCGGCGGGCGTGGCC
>JAXDMH010000883.1:0-5698 GCA_034666225.1 Myxococcales bacterium | reverse complement strand
TTGGTCGTAAGCACGCGAGGCGAAATGAAATTTCGTGCCACGACGCCGACACGTTTCTGACACACTCGCGTTTCACGGGTGATTTTGTATCGCGAGCGCGCCAGGCCCCATAACATGCGGCTTTGCGCGATCCGTCGTTTCAATATGGAGGAACCTCCGTCGAGGAATTCCTCTGCTGTTGCAGAAGTGACGCAAAACTCCCGTCGACGAAGGCCGCGTGGAACATCGCGCCCATGGACGATCTCGAAACAAGGTCGTAGCGCGGAGTTGGCCTACAATTCCTACCCCGCGGAGTGATAGGCCGGATACGGGTCGATGAGCGAAAGACGGAAGCGTGGTTGACAGGCCGAAGCGAGCGGTGTATTTCCTTCGCCTTTCGCCGTGCGCGTGAAAGCGCGCGTTTTTTGTTTCAGTCCGGAGGTAGCCCGTGTCGAAGAGAACCTTTCAACCCCATCGCAAAAGTCGCAAGCGGACGCATGGCTTCCGCAAAAGAATGAAGACCGCGGCGGGGCGCCAGGTGATTCGCCGTCGCCGCCGCAAGGGCCGCAAGCAGCTGACCGTTTCCATCGCCAAGAAGTAGCGCTTGGCCGGGCCCGTTCGCCGGGAGACATTCTCGCGGGCAGTGCGGGTCTCGAAACGGCCCGAGTACCTGGCGATCCAGAATGGCGGGCGGCGGCTGAGCGGAGCGCACTATCTGCTGTTCGTCCGCAAGGCGGGGCCGGGGCGCGAAGCGGCGAGCTGTCGCCTGGGCGTCACGGTCAGCAAGAAGGTGGGAAATGCCGTGGTGCGGAACCGGGTCAAGCGCTGGGTTCGCGAGAGCTGCCGCAAGTTGATGCACGCCTGGCCGCCTGGGTTCGATCTGGTGGTCGTGGCGCGCCCTTCGGCGGCAAAGGCGGGCCTGGCCCCAACCGCCCAGGAACTTGCTAGCCTTGCCAGACAGCTGCGCAACCGATGAAAACCGTCCTGCTCTTTCTCCTTCGTTTCTATCGCCAGGCCATCTCGCCTCTTCTGGGACCGCGCTGCCGTTTTGAACCGAGCTGTTCTGTGTACGCCCAGGAGGCGCTGGTGCAGCACGGAGTCATCAAGGGCCTGGCCCTGGCCGCCTGGCGCCTGGGGCGCTGTCATCCATTCGCGCGGGGTGGTATAGACCCGGTGCCCCAGCGGTTGGGGTCGCGCGGAGCTCACGAGTAGGGTGGAATGGAAAAGCGGGTCGTATTTGCAATCATCATCTGCGTCGGAATTCTGTTCGGATGGATGAAGCTGTTTCCGCCGCCGTCGGCGCCCCCGCATCAAGCGACCCCCAGCGCCGATAATTCGGCGACGACGACCGCCCCGGGAGAAACCGCCGTCCCAGGCGCGCCCTCGGCGCCGTCGGCGGGCGGGACGACGAACCAGGCTGGTGCACCAGGTGGGGTGGCCGTGGTCAACCGGCCGGAAGAGCAGGTCGAGCTTTTGACCCCGGCGGTGCGCTTCGTGCTGTCCAGCCACGGCGGCACCCTGCGCCAGGCCCAGCTGCGGGAACCGAAGTATCTGCTGCGCAAGGGTGACCCACAAAGTGGCCTGGAGCTGGTCAACACGGGCGCGGCCAAGTTCGCCCCGTTGCGTACGGAGTTTCCCGGCTCGGGATTCGCCACACCCGGCGACGGGGCCTGGACCGTCAGCCAACCGGCGCCCGGCACGGTGGTGTTCCAGGCTCAGACCGACGCCGTGCGGATCGAGAAGCGCTATCGGGTCGAGCCGCAGTCGTACCGCCTGTTGCTGGATGTCACGGTCGAGAACAGGACCGACAAGCCGACGGATCACCACCTGGGCGTGCACGTCTACGGACACCAGAATCCAGATCAGAAGGGGGGCGGGTTCCTCTCGGGCAGCTCGGCCAACCCGGCGTCGCTGATCTGCAAGGTGGGCGACAAGACCCACCGCACCGCCATCGAAAAGCTGGAGAAAGATCCGCTGAAAGAAGACGGCCACATCCTGTGGGTCGGCGCCGACGACAAATTCTTTCTGGTGGCGGCGGTTCCCTTTCCCGATTCGCCGCAGATGGGCCGCACCTGCAAGGCAACGTCGCCGGCGCCGGACATCGGCGACGGCATGATCACCTTTGCCGAGCGAACCGTGGCGCCGCACACCGCGACCACGTATCCGTTCATCGTCTTTGCCGGTCCCAAAATCATCCACGACCTCGAGCAGGTGCGGCCGGGGGACGAGGACGTGCGGCTGAGCGATGCCGTCGATGTCACGCTGGCGATCCTGTCGCGGCCGATCCTTTCACTGCTGAAGTTCTTCTATTCGTTCACTCGCAACTGGGGCGTGGCGATCATCCTGCTGACGCTGTTCATCCGGCTTTTGACCTTTTATCCGACGCAGAAGTCGCTGCTGTCAGCGAAGAAGATGCAGAAGCTGGCGCCGAAGATGGCGGCCATTCGCAAGAAGTACGAAAACGACAAACAGCGCCAGTCGGTCGAGACGATGAACCTGTACAAGGCGAACGGCGTTTCGCCGTTCGGCGGCTGCCTCCCCAGCTTGATCCAGATGCCGATCTGGATCGCGCTTTATTCGACGCTGAACTATGCGGTCGAGCTGTTTCGCTCGCCGTTCATGCTTCACATCCACGATCTGACGGCCAAGGATCCCTACTACATCACGCCGCTTCTGATGGGCGGGGTGATGTTCCTGCAGATGCGGATGTCGCCGGCGTCGCCCGATGGCCAGCAGCAGGCGATGATGGCGGTGATGATGCCGATCATGTTCACGGCGTTCTCGCTGGTGCTGCCGTCGGGTCTGGCCCTGTACATGCTGACCAGCTATCTGATCGGCATCCTGCAGCAGCTTTACATCAACCACATCGACAAGAAATCCAGCGGGGGCAAGCCGGTCACCGCCTGAGCGGGTCCGGCGCGCCGTCCCGGAGGGACGGCCGTCGTCCCCGGCGGTTGTATCCGTGGTATTTTCGGTCCAGGAGAGTTCATGAAAGAACGGCTGGTCGAGCTGGAGCGCGCCATCTCCGATGCCCGCCGTCGGCTGGAAGGGATTGCCCGTCGGCTGGCGGCGCTGCGGCAGTCGCTGGAGGGGGAGGACGTCCCGCTGCTGTTCGAGGACGAGGCCGGCGAGGAGTCAGGCCCGGTTGACGAGTCCGAGCTGAACTTTGAAGCGCTGGACTACGAAGATCCCGAGCGCGGCGGCAGATGAGGCTTTTCCTGCACAGCGGCGATGTCGAATTGATCAGGCGAGAAGGGCAGCGAGGGCCGATCCGGGGCGTGACCGTCGAGCCGTCGGCGCTTCTCGGCACCAGCGTGTCTGAACGGCGCGCGCTGCTGGTGGCGATCGCCACGGCCATGGACAATGGTCCGGTCAGCGTCGAGGCGGCGGCCGGCGACGTCAACGGGATGGTCGACGAGGCGGTGGCTCTGTCGGCGCTGGCCCCGAACCTGGTCCTGGCTGTCGCAGGAAACCCCGAGGGTCGCGAGACGGTTCGTCGCTGCGCGGCGCGCGGCATCGCCACCCACATCACCGGCTGCCGCCGTACCGGCGACACGGTGCTGGCGGCGTGGGCCGGCGCCCGCTGGCTGTCGCCGCTGGCCGGTCCGCTGCCTGCGGGCGAAGAGCTGGTGATCGATCTGCCCCGCATGGCGGTGGGAACGTGTCGGGCCTATGGCCGGTCGACGCGCGTGCTGGTGGGGCCGTTGCGAGAGCTCGGTGACGTTGTGGTGGCAGCAGCCGCGGGGGCCGACGCGGTCAGCGTCGTCTATCCGTTGTTGCAGCGATTGCTGGGGCGGCCTGCGGGCGCCGGCTTGTCCCGGTAGCGGGCGCTGCGTTTTCACCCCATGCGCCGCGTTCGCCAGCACGTCAACCCGCTGAAGTCGGATCTTCTGGAGATCGACGTGCCGCGCGTGGAGGCTCCCGCCGGCACGACGCTGGAGGTCGAGCTGGGTTCGGCCGAGGCGCATTTCTTGATGGACCGGGCGAACGGCCACCCCAGCCGGTTTTGCGTGGGAATCGAGATCCGCCGCGAGGTGGTGGCGCGCGCCAACAAGGCCTGCCAGGCCGCGGGCCTGACCAACGTGCACAGCGTCTTCGCCAATATCTCGGTGGACATGCCGCGCCTGTTTGCGCCGGGGTCGGTGCGGCGGTTCTTCCTGAATTTCCCCGACCCCTGGTGGAAATCGCGTCAGCACAAGCGCCGGGTGGTGTCGGCCGGCTTGATCGCGGACATGGTGCGGGCGCTGGCGCCGGGCGGGGAGATCTTCGTGCAGACGGACATCTTCGCCATCGCGCTGGAAGCCATGGCCGTGCTGGAAGGTGAGGGCTCGGGGCGCCTGCGCAACGCCGCCGGTGACTGGAGTTTTTGCCGCGACAATGCCTTTGCCGCCTGCTCGCGCCGGGAACGCCAGTGCCAAGGCGAAGGCACCACCATCTGGCGCCTCCTGTTCAACGCCGACCGGACCAGCTGAGCGTTTTTCTGAGGCTTCAGCCGCTGATCGCCAGCTGGATCTCTTCCAGCTCTTTGATCTTGTCGCGGATGACGGCGGCTTTTTCGAACTCCAGCGCCTCCGAGAGGTCGAACATCTCCTTGCGCATGGCGGAGAGGATCTGGGGCAGCTCTTCCAGTGGGATGTCGCTGGATCTGGATTTCTTGATCGGCTTGGTCAGATCGACAAAGTCGTCCTGGGCCGTGCCGGCCAGATCGGCGATGGCCTTCTGGATGGTCTTGGGGGTGATGCCGTGCTGCAGGTTATAAGCCTGCTGGGTCTGGCGGCGCTGGCTGGTGACGGCGATGGCCTTGCGCATCGAATCGGTCTCGCGGTCGGCGTACATGATCACCTTCCCGTTGACGTTGCGGGCGGCCCGGCCGATGGTCTGGACCAGCGAGCGTTCGGCGCGCAGGAAGCCCTCCTTGTCGGCGTCCAGGATGGCCACCAGCGACACCTCGGGCAGGTCGAGGCCTTCGCGCAAAAGATTGATGCCCACCAGCACGTCGTATTCGCCCAGGCGCAGGTCGCGCAGGATCTCGATGCGCTCCAGCGTCTCGATGTCCGAGTGCAGATAGCGCACCCGCACGCCGAGCTCGGTGTAGTACTCGGTCAGGTCTTCGGCCATACGTTTGGTCAGCGTCGTGACCAGGACGCGCTCGCCGGCCTTGACCCGCTCGCGGATCTCGCCCAGAAGGTCGTCGACCTGCGATGAGACCGGCCGCACCTCGATCACCGGATCGAGCAGGCCCGTGGGGCGAATGATCTGCTCGACCACCACGCCCTGAGCCGTTCCCAGCTCGTACTCGGCGGGCGTGGCCGACACGTACACGGTCTGCGGCGCGCGCGCCTCCCACTCGTCAAAGCGCAGCGGGCGGTTGTCGAGGGCCGACGGCAGGCGAAAGCCGAAATCGACCAGGGTCTCCTTGCGCGACCGATCGCCCTTGTACATGGAGGCGATCTGCGGCACCGACTGGTGCGATTCGTCGACGAAGAGCATGTAGTCCTTGGGAAAGTAATCGAGCAGGGTGGGCGGTGGTTCGCCCGGGGCGCGCCCCGATAGATGGCGGGAGTAGTTCTCGATGCCCTTGCAGCGCCCCATCTGTTCCAGCATTTCCAGGTCGTACAGCGTCCGCTGTTGCAGGCGCTGCTCCTCGACCAGCTTGTTTTGCTGCTTCAGCTCCATGAGGCGCGGGCGCAGCTCTTCTTTGATTCCGGTCATGGCCTTG
>JAXDMH010000882.1:0-23987 GCA_034666225.1 Myxococcales bacterium | reverse complement strand
AGCGCGTGGCCGAGGCGCTCGCCTGCCGCCGCCCGCTGCTGGTGGAGGCGGGCACCGGCACCGGCAAGACGCTGGCGTACCTGGTGCCGGCGCTGCTGTCGGGACGCAAGGTCGTGGTCAGCACCGGGACCAAGACGCTGCAAGATCAGATCGCCACCGTCGATCTTCCGCGCCTGCAGACCATCTTGAAGCCGGTGCTGGGCGGACAGAGTTTTTCCTGGGCGGTCATGAAGGGGCTCAGCAACTATGTCTGCCTGCGCCGCCTCGACGAGCAGCAGCGCCAGCTGTCAATGACCCCCACGCCGGAGCTGAACCGAATTGCCGACTTCGCCGCCCGCAGCGCCACCGGCGATCGGGCCGACCTGGCCGATCTGGCCGACGACGCGCCGGTGTGGCGCGAGGTCTCGGCCACGCCGGAGACGCGCATCGGCGCGCGCTGTGTTTTCTACGAACGCTGCTTCGTCACCGGCATGCGGCGTCGGGCGGCCGAGGCGCAGCTGATCGTGGTCAACCACCACCTCTTCTTCGCCGACCTGGCCCTGCGCAGCCAGTGGCCGGAGGCGCAGGTGCTGCCGCCGTACGAAGCGGTGATCTTCGACGAGGCTCATCAGATCGAGGAGATCGCCACCGAGTTTTTCGGCCTGCACGTCTCGACGCAACGGCTGTTCGGTCTGGCCCGCGACCTTGGTCGCACCCGTTCGCTGCCGCACGCGCGCGCCCAGTCGGCGGCGGCCCGCCTGCAGCTGGCGGCGGGCGCCCTGGCCGATGCGGTGCGCGACCGGTTGCCGAACCCGCGCCCGGGCGCCGACGAGGTGCGCACCCCCATGCCCGACGACCTGTGGAGCGGCCCGGCCCTGCGCCGCTATCATGAACTGGACACCGTCCTCGACGAGATCGCCAGCTGGCTGGGCCCCGACGGACAGACCGTGCGCGAGGCTGACCCCCAGCGCGCGCCCGAGCTGGCCGGCCTTGGTCGCCGCGCCGCCGCCGTGCGCACGGAGATGGGGGCGCTGGTCGACGTGGCCAACCGCGCGCACGTGCGCTGGCTGGCCGCCACCCCGCGCAACGTCAGCCTGCACACCTCGCCCATCGACGTGGGGCCGGCGCTGTCGCGCGCTTTTGATCTGTGCCCGGGGCCGATCATCTTCACGTCGGCGACGCTGACCGTGGCCGGATCGTTTTCCTACCTGCGGCAGCGGCTGGGCCTGGGCGACGCGGCGTCGGAGGCGACGTACGCCTCGCCGTTTCGCTACCACCAGCAAGCGCTGCTGTACATCGCGCCCGATCTGCCGGAGCCCAACGACGAGCGTTTTCCGCTGGCCGTGGCGGCGCGCGCCGCCGAGCAGTGCGCCATCACCGGCGGCCGGGCGCTGTTGCTGTTCACCAGCTTTCGCAACCTGCGCGTGGCCGAGGCTGTGCTGCGCGCCACCACCAAGTTCCCGCTGCTGGTGCAAGGCGAGCGCCCCCGCCACCGCCTGCTGGCCGACCTGCGGGCGCACGTCGGGTCGGTCTTGCTGGCCACGCAAAGTTTCTGGGAGGGCGTCGACGTCCCGGGCGAAGCGCTGTCGCTGGTGGTGATCGATCGCCTCCCCTTCGCCGTCCCCGACGATCCCTTGACCGCGGCCCGCATCAACCACATCCGCGCCGAAGGCGGCGACCCGTTCGGCAGCTTTCAGTTGCCGCGCGCGGCGCTGGCCTTGAAGCAAGGCTTTGGCCGGCTGATCCGCAGCCGGTCGGACGCCGGCATCGTGGCCATCCTTGACGGGCGCATCGCGCGCCGGCCCTACGGCGCCACGTTGCTGGGCAGCCTGCCGCCCGATTGCCCGCGCACCGAACTGCTGGAAGACGTCGCCGCTTTCTGGGCGGCCACGCCAGCCGGGCAAGCGGCCAAACTGGCGACGGAACAAGCAGCCAAACTCGCGACAGAGCCAGCGGCGGTCGCCACATGACCGCGGCCTGGCTCTGGGTGATCGCCTACGTGCTGGGGTCGGTGCCGACCGGCCTTTTGATCGCGCGCGCCCGCGGCGTGGACATTCGCGCCGTGGGCAGCGGCAACATCGGCGCCACCAACGTGGCCCGAGCGCTGGGAAAGGGCTGGGCGATCTTCGTCCTTTTGTGCGACGCCTTGAAGGGCTTCGCGCCGGTGTTCGTGGGGCGGCATTTCCTGCCGGGCCTTGCCGACTGGGAGATCGCCGTGGGCGGCCTGTGCGCCATCGTCGGGCACATGTTCACGGTGTTCCTGCGCGGGCGCGGCGGCAAAGGGGTGGCCACGTCGCTGGGCGTGGCCCTGGCCATCTCGCCGCCGGCGGCGCTGGCCGGTTTTGGGCTTTACATCCTGGCCTTCACGACGCTGCGCCTGTCGTCGGTCGGATCGCTGCTGGGGATCTGGTCCTTTCCGATCTTCGCGCACATCTTTGGCGGTGTGGCCCGCCCCTACCTGGCGCTGTCGCTCGGCGCGGCCGTGCTGGTCACCGTCCGCCACCGCGAGAACATCGCGCGCCTTGTGCGCGGCGAAGAAAAACGAACCTGAACGCCGGACCGTCTAATGCAGCAGCGCCTGCAGCAACATGGTCAGCAAGAATCCCATGGCCACCCCCGACGACGCCGTGCCCTCGTGCCCGTGGCTGTGCGATTCGGGGATGATCTCGTTCGAGGTGATGTAGATCAGCGTGCCGGCCGCCATGGCCAGCACGAACGGCATGGCCAGCGTCGCCAGGCTGGCCAGCATCTGGCCGATCAGCGCGCCGAAGGGAATCGCCAGGCCGGTCAGCGTCACGATCAAGAGTCCGCGCCCCGGCGACATTCCTCCTTGTCGCAGCGGCGCCGCCATGACCGCCCCCTCGCAGGCGTTCTGGATGCCGACGGCGATGGCCAGCAACCAGCCGAGGTGCGCCGCATCGCCCAGGGCGAACCCGGCGCCGATGGCCAGTCCCTCGGGGACGCGGTGCAGGCTGAGCGCGCCGACCACGGCGTAACCGCGCCGCATCTCGTGCTGGGGATCGTGATCGTGCATGTCGTGACCGGGTTCATGGCCCAGGTGCTGGTGGTGGCCGCCGGCGTGGCGGTGCGGGATAAAACGATCCATGGCCGCCGCCAGCCCCACGCCGACGACGAAACCGGTGATCACCAGGACCAGCCGCCCCAGCTCGATGCCCTCCGGCGTGTGCAGGTGGGCCAGGGCCTCGCCCAGCAAACCCAGCGTCGCCGCCGCCAGCATGAGACCGGCGCCCAACCCGAGGATGCCGTCATAGGCCCGACGGGGAAGCTCGCGCACGAACAGGAACGGGATGGCGCCCAGCCCGGTGGCGAGCCCCGTCAGCGATGCGGCGAGCAGGGCGGTCCCCATGGGCCGACCTTTTGTACACTATTTGGCGAACTCTTCACCTGAGAAGTCGTAGGAAGAATGGTGGCGTGAGCTTTACCGCCGTCTACCTGGCCCTGGGATCGAACCAAGGAGACCGGCGCGCGTTGTTGACCGCCGGGATCAACGATCTCCTGGAACACGGGGTAGAGATCAGCGCCCGCTCGTCGATCTACGAGACGGACGCCGTCGCCGACCACCCGCAGCCGCCCTACCTGAACCAGGTCGTCTGCGGACGCACCCGGCTGTCGCCGCGCGCCCTGCTGGCCATGTGCCTGGAGATCGAACGAAACCACGGCCGCACGCGCGATCCGGCTTTACCCAAGGCCGCTCGGACGTTGGACATCGACATCCTCCTTTACGGCGACCGGGTGATCCGCGACCCCGCGCTGACCATCCCCCATCCGGCCATGCTCGAACGCGGGTTCGTGCGCATCCCGCTGGCCGAGATCGCCACGCCCGGCCTGCGCCATCCGGTCACCCGCCAGCGCCTCGATTCGGCGCCGCCCGATGCGACGGTGCGGCTGGTGGCCAGCGACGGGCGCTAAACTCTGTCGCGGATCGAAGGCGGGCTTTGCCCGCCGGAGACAACGCTTGCCAACCGAGATCCGCCCCCGGCTCTCGTCGCACCGGGGAGAGCCCGCGAGAGGGGCCAGCAGGCCCCTTTCGCGCAGCGAGGCGTCAGCCGAGCGCCAGCCGTTTCCGAAAGTCCGCCACCGTCGACGCCAGCCCCTCTTCCAGGCTGACCTTCGGTGCCCAGTTGTTCAGGTACTTCTGGGCGCGGCTGATGTCCGGCTTGCGGCGCGTGGGATCGTCTTTGGGCAACGGGGCGTGGATGATTTCCGCCGTCGACCCGGCCAGGCGCCTGACCAGCTCTGCCAGCTCGAACACGGTCGTCTCGCGCGGGTTGCCCAGGTTCACCGGATCGACGCCGTGGCTGCTGGCCATGAGGCGCGTGAACCCTTCGATCAGATCAGTGGCGTAGCAGAACGACCGCGTCTGCTGGCCTTCGCCGTACACGGTGATGGGCTGGTTGCGCAGCGCTTGCACGGCGAAATTGGACACCACGCGGCCGTCGTTCTCGTGCATGCGCGGGCCGTAGGTATTGAAGATGCGCGCGATGCGAACCTCGACGCCATACTGGGTGGCGTAGGAGACGGCCAGGGCTTCGGCGCAGCGCTTGCCTTCGTCGTAACAGGCGCGCGGCCCGATGGGGTTGACGTTGCCCCAGTAGGTCTCGCGCTGGGGATGCTCGACGGGATCGCCGTAAATTTCCGACGTCGACGCGATCATGATGCGGGCCTTGGCTTCGCGGGCCAGGTCCAGCAAGTTCAGCGTCCCCTCGACGGCCGTGCGAATGGTGCGCACCGGGTTGCGCTGATAGTGAATCGGCGAGGCGGGACAGGCCAGGTGATAGACCTCGTCGACCTCCATGGTCAGCGGCGTGGTCACGTCGTGGCGAAACAGCTCGAAGCGGTGGTTGTCCAGCAGATGTTCGACGTTGGTGCGCGTCCCGGTGAAGAAGTTGTCCAGGCAGACCACTTCGTGTCCGTCGTTGAGCAGGCGCTCGCAAAGATGGGACCCCAAAAAGCCAGACCCGCCCGTGACCAAGATCCGTCGGCGTGACATGTCGGCTCCATGGATACACGGACCGGCCCCGTTTTGCAAAACGGTCCGGCCAGATTCAGGGATCATCTACACTTGCCACGCCTCACCGGCGAATGAACGCGGAACCTGTGTTACGATTTCTGTCCAGGAGGCACGATGCCGTCAGATGCGGACTCCCGAGGCCCCTTCCCAATCGACGGCGAGCGTCGAACGGGCCCGCGCATCCCGCTTGAAATGTGGGTGGAAGAAACGACCGATCACGAGCGGTACTATCGCCGCGCCGGGGATCTGTCGCGGGGCGGATTGCGTCTGGACCACACCATTCCGCTGCCGGTCGGCACGGTCGTCAACCTGACGTTCACGCTGCCCGGCGATTCGTCGCCGGTGACGATCATCGGTGAGATCGTCTGGAACGCCGGGCCCGAGATCCTGCGCATGGGGGTCAAGTTCGTGAACCCCAGTGAGGCCGCCCGGGAGAAGATCGACGCATATTTGGCGCGCGTCGGCGTATCGGTTTAAGACAGACGTCTGATGGTGAACGCCACCCGATCGGCGCGGACGGTCTTGCTAGCGCTGGTCGGTCTGCCTGCCGTGGCGATGGCCACGACGCCGCCCGCGCGGATTGCCGGCCCGCCCATGCAAACGCCGGCGCGCACGTTGCACCCGACGGAAGGATATTACGACGATTCGTTCTCGCTGGATGCCAGCGGCAAGCACCTGGCGGTGATCCGGACCGACAGCGCGTCGTTTTCAAAGGTGGAGCTGTTCGATCTGAGCAGCGGCGCCGGCCAGCCAGAGAACACCATCGAGCTCGGGCAGAGCGACCAGGTCCCGGAGAGCATCGAGCTGCTCCCCGACGGCAAGAGCGTCTTGCTGGTGGTGCGGGACACCATCACCGACAAGCTGTGGGCGTCGGTGATCGATCAGGCCGGACGTCCTGTGGCCAAGACGCCGCTGCAGGCCGCGTTCGGGCGCGCCGAGATCAGCAACGGCAAGGGCGGCGCCGAACCGGCGCTGGTGGGACTGGAAAAACGCACGGGCGGTCCCGCGGTGCTGGGGGGCGACACCGATTACAGCGTGGCCGCCTTCCGCCTGGCCAACCTCAGCCCCATCGGAAAGCCGCACAGCTATCGCGTGGGCGCCACCAAGGACCTCAAGGGGACGGACATCAGCGTGGTCGGCTTTTACGACGGGTTCACGCGCATCCTGGGCCAGCGCGCCGGCAACTATGACAAGAAGCAGGACTTCCGCCGGCCCAGTCGCATGGTGGTGTTCGACACCCTGGCCGGCAAGGTGGCCTCGGAGAGCGAGATCGAAGACGTCTATGCCTGGACCCGCACCGCCAAGCTGCGCGCCGAACAGCCCAACCGCACCGCTTTTACCCAGATGAATCAAGAGCACGACGGGCTGGAGATCATTGATCCCAAGGGGAACAAGGTGCCGGTGGCGCTGGCCGTCCCTTTTCGCCTTTACGATGCGACGACGCTGAAGGATCAGGAGGGGCCAGAAAAATCCACGGTCTACGTCAGCATCGCCGTCGACCCGGTGAACCCCGACGCCATCGCCCGCAAGAAGACCGACATGCCGACGCTGGATCTGTACGCCGTGGATCTCGACAGCCGCAAGGCGCGCCACCGCGTGCGCTTCTTGATGGCGCGCCCGGTTCTGTGGAAGGCGGGGGCCGGCAAGCTGATCGTGCTCAAGCGGTTCAAGAGCTTCCCGCGGGGCGGCGATGAACTGGACGTCTACGACCTCCCCTGACGCCGTGACGGCGACGGCGACGGCGACGGTGCCACGCCGATGGTCGCCGCCGGCCGCGAGGCTGCTGGTGATGACGGTGATGGCCGCGGCGGCAGCGTCCAGCTCCGGCTGTCGGGCGGTGCGCGGGCGAAAGATGATCCAGGACGCCAACGAGCTGTACCGGCGCGGCCGATACCAGGAGGCGGTGGCGCTGTTCGATCAGGCGGAAAAGCTGGTTCCCGATCTGCCGGTGCTGTGGCTGAACAAGGGATATACCTGCCGCCAGCTGGTGATCCCGGGCGCGGCGCGCGCCGAAAATCGCCAGGCGGCGGCCTGTGCCCTGGACGCCTTCGCCAGGTTGAAAGAGCTGCGCCCCGGTGATCCCCGCGGCGAGCAGCTCTTCGTGCAGACGCTGTTCGACACCGACGATCTGCCGGCGCTGGAGCGCCTGTTTTTCAGTCGCGCCCAGCAACATCCCGACGATCTGGACGCCGTGCGCGGCCTGCAGCAGGTCTATTACAAGGGCGGCAAGTGGCCGGCCGCGCTGGAGTGGTCGCGCAAGGCGGCGGCGCTGCGCCCGCACGACGCCGAGGCCCAGTACGCGGTGGGCACGCTGGTCTGGCAGGTGCTGTCCAGCCACGGCGGCGGCGCCGAGATGGTCTCGTTCGATCCGCGGCCGAAGGTCGTCCAGGAGGACGACGAAGAGGAGGCCCCCGCCCTGGTGACGCCCGCCAAGCGCGGTGGTCGAAAGGACAAAGACAAGGGCAAGGGCAAAGACAAAGACCAGCCGGCGGCGCCGCGCCTGCCGACGCCGCCCCCCACCACCGCCGGCGACATCACCGGCTCCGCGCGCGCAGAGCTGGCTGACGAAGGCATCGCCTATCTGGAGAAGGCCGTCGCCTTGCGGCCGCGCTTCGGTGAGGCGATGACCTACCTGGGCCTGCTGCAACGCCAGAGATCCTTCGCCTACTTCGCCGAGCCGGAGAAATGGCAAGCCGCCGTCGACCAGTCACGAAAGTGGCAGGAAAAAGCGGCGGCCTCCCGGTCGGGAGGGAAACCGTAACCCGTGGCCTTCGAGGCGTTTCTCACCCAGGACCGGGTCAAGCCGACGCGCCGGCGGCGGCTGACGTACTCGCTGTCGCTGCTGGTGCACGGCGCGCTGGTGGCGGTCGGGGTGGCCTATTCGTTCTGGCACGTGGAGGAGCTGTCGCCACCCACCGTTCGCGTGACGTTCCTGTCCGCCATGCCGCCCCCGCCCCCACCCCCGCCGCCGGCGGGCGTTGGCGGCGCGCCGAAAAAGAAGGTACAGCCCAAACCCAAGCCGACCGTGACGCCGACGCTGGTCCAGCCGAAGACGACACTGGTGCAACCGAAGGAAAAGCGGGTCGAGGAAAAGAAGGACCCGCCCAAGGTCGATCCGAAAAAGGTCGACGACGACGACGAGGCGGCCCTGCCCGGCGGCACCATCGGGGGCACCAAGGGCGGCACCACCGGAGGAACCATCGGCGGCAAGATCGGGGGAACGGTCGGCGGCACCGTGGGGGGCACGGTGGGCGGCGGTGTCGACGCGCCGGTGGCGGCCAAGATCGTGGCGCCGAACGTGGGCGCTCAGCAAAAGCTGTCGGGCAACGATCCGGAATTCCCGGCGGCGCTGCGCAAGCCGGGCGTCGTGTACGTGGTCATGGCCAAGATCTTCGTCAACAGAAGCGGCGCCGTCGAGAACGTCATCATCATGAAGAAGGCCGATCCAGTGCTGGACGCGAACGTGGTCAGCGCGGTGAAGAGCTGGCGGTACAGCCCGCTGCTGGTCAACAACACGCCCGTGCCGTTCAGTTACATCGGGCGGTTCGAATTCAAATTGTAGTTTGAGGGGAGGAACGATCGATGGATTTCACGCTGGTTGGTCTGTGGCACGAGATGGGGCCCATCGCCCGCGCGGTGGTCATGGTCCTCTTGGTCATGTCGATGTACTCCCTGGGCATCACCGTGGAGCGGCTCTACACCTTCCGGCGCGGCAAGGCCTTGTCGCGCGCCTACATCGCCGCGCTGGCGCCGCTGGTGGGCGCCGTCGGGCGGCTGCGCGAGGCGCTGGGCCTGGACCAGAAATTTCCCGGCAGCCCGGTGGCACGGGTGATCGGCGCCGGCGTGAAGGAATACGCTCGCGCCGCCACCGCCCACAGCCAGCGACGGTCGCCCGCCCCGGCCGGTGGCTTTGACATCCCGGAGGCCGTCAACCGCACCATGGAGCGGGTCAAGGAACGCGAGCTGGCCGGCCTGCGCCGGGGCTTGCCCGTGCTGGCCACGGTGGCGTCGTCGGCGCCCTTCGTCGGGCTGTTCGGCACCGTCGGCGGCATCATCACCGCCTTTCAGAAACTGGCCGATCCCACCAAGGGCGGCGGCGGCATCGGGACGGTGTCGGCCGGCATCGCCGAGGCGCTGATCACCACCGCGGTGGGGCTGGCGGTGGCCATCATCTCGGTCTGGTTCTACAACTATTTTACAAACAAGGTCGACGACCTGACCCTGGACATCGACGAGACCGCCTCCGAGCTGGTCGACGCCGTCATCCGCGAGACCGACGGCCAGGGCGCGGAGGCCGCCGCGGGATGAACCGACCGCCCGGACGTCGCCGCCTGTCGACCAAGCGTCATCCCAAGGGGCTGGTGCGCGCCGACATCAACGTCACGCCGCTGGTCGACGTGGTGCTGGTGCTGCTGATCATCTTCATGGTGGTGACGCCGATGATCGCCCGCGGGGTCAGCGTGCAACTGCCCATCACCGCCAACCACGACAAGAAGAACGACGACAACAAGGACATCATCGTCTCCATCAACCAGGCCGGCGACGTCTACGTCAACGCCGACAAGATCGCCGCCGACCGGCTGACCGCCGCCATCGAGGCCGAGCGCCGCCGCACCCCGGACAAGGGTGTCTTTCTGAAGGCCGACCACCGCATCGACTATGGCCGGGCCCGCGCCGCCATGGAGGCCATCCACCGGGCCGGCGTCGAGGACGTGCAACTGGGGACCGACGAAAAGCGCCAAGTCGCCGGCGCGGGAGGCGGCTGACCCATGGCCATGACCGTCGGCAGTGGCCGCAAGGGGGCACCTTCCTCGGACATCAACGTCACGCCTCTCATCGACATCGTCCTCGTCTTGCTGATTATTTTCATGGTGCTGACGCCGGTCATGCTCAAGGAGCTGGTGGCCAAGGTGCCCGAAAAACAGACCGAGCTGACACCGCAGCCGCCCGGCGAAAATCCCATCGTCGTCGATCTGAACGCGGACAACATCCTGGCCCTGAACGGCGAGGCGATCGCCTCGGATGACCTGGCGGTGAAGGTGGCCGAACGCCTGCAGCACGATCGCCAGAAGGTGGTCTTCTTCCGCATCGACGACCGCGCCAACTATGGGCGGGCGGTGCGCATCATGGACATCTGCAAAGGCGTCGGCGCCAAGACCCTGGGCATCGTCACAAAAGACGACACCAAGGACGACAAATGAAGACGAAGGACCAGCTGGTTCGATTCGGCGTCGCCATCGAAGGGTCGCTGCTGCGCGCGCTGGATGCCCTCGTCGCCGAACGAGGCTGCACGCGCTCCGAACTGCTGCGCGACCTGGCGCGCGCCGAAGTCGGTCGGGCCAAGGTCGGCAAAGGCGTCCCCGCCGTGGCGGCGTTCACCCTGGTCTACAACCACCACGTCCGCGATCTGGGCGAGAAGCTGACCGAGGTCCAGCATCAGCTGGGCGACGGCGTGCGCGCCACCATGCACGTTCACCTCAGCCACGACCTGTGCCTGGAGGTGGTCGTCCTGCAGGGCCGCTCCGACGAGCTGCAGATGGTCGCCGACAAGATCCTGGCCATGCGGGGCGTGAAACAGGGGGGGATCGAGATCATCGCCGACCTGGCCCCGCCCGCCAATGCCCACGCCCACGCGCACCACCACGACCACGACCACGATCACCCACACGGGCATGAACACGACGACGCCCACAACGATGCCCATTCTCACGCCCACGCACCGGCCGTCCCACGCCCGGCTCGCCCTCGCCGCCGTCGCTCGTGACCGGCTGAAATTTGGCGCCGGTCGGCGCGCGAAAATTCACAGCTCCCGTTTTCGCTGATACGATGCACCCCCGCGAGGAGTAGCGACCTCGTCTGTCGCCACCACTGGGTAAAGGAGATCCGAATGAAACGGTTGTTTTCGCGGGCTGCACCCGAGGCGGTCGCCGTCGCCCTTTTGGGTCTCTTGCTCATCGGTGGCGGTTGCACACCGGACAACAGCGTGAAGGCGGGAGCTCCCGTCCTCAAGACGCTCACCATCGTCGAGCCGATGGGCAGCGCCCGCCACGACGTCTCGGATACCACCGCCGCCTGCGAATCGACGGGCGAGGGCATGGATTGCGACCCCGCGGCGGCCGTCTGCCAGCTGGGTGAGGTGATCTGTGTCTGCAACGCCAAGGACATGTGCGATCCGACGATCAAGGCGGACGATGCCAAGACCGGCGGCACGCTGAACTGCACTTTCCCGCCGATGTCGATGGTGGTCGCGACGTTCGATCGCCTCCTGGACACGGCGCCTTTCGAAGCCAAGACGACCGTGGCCGCGTTGACGGCGATGCCGGCCACCACGGCGGAGGCGGCCACCGACTACTCGTCCACCGGTTCGTCCACCGGCCTGGTCTTCCCGATGTTCTTCAACATCACCGGCCCTTCGATCGCGCTGGTCGGCTCGCCGGCGCTGCCCACCGACGCCACCGTCAGCTTTGCGCTGGACAAGACCACGGTGCGCGCCAAGGACGGCAAGACGGCCTTCACGGGCGCCATGCTGCTGGCCGGCGGGGCGATCTCCTTCAAGACCAGTTCGTTCTCCGCCGGCATCACGGTTCCTGCTCCGCCGCCGCCGATGGGTGGCGGCGGGATGATGCCCATGGGCTGCCCACCGCCTCCGGGCGGCGACTCCGACGCTGGCGCTGACGGCGCGACCGACGCGGGCGCGACCGAAGGCGGCCTGGACGGCGGTGTGGATGCCACCGTGGATGCCGCTGTTGATGCCTTGGCCGACGCCAGCGGCGCCGCCGAAGTGGGCACCGACGGGGCCGCCAGCGACGCGCCGGCCATGCCGCCGTCGACGGACGTTCCGGCCGACATGAACATGGTCCCCATCGTCATCACCTTCACGAACCCGGTGGGCATGGACGTTGTCGCCCACCTCACAATGACCGAGGACGGGAAGCCCTTCACCGGCTTCGCGCTGGACATGGCCCAGTCATTCCCCAATTCCGTCGTCACCTTCAACCCGGCCGCCCCCTGGGCCGCCGGCAAGACCTACACAATCACCGTCGACGCCAATGCGGCCGACGTGCTGGGGAAGAAGCTTGGCGCCCCGGTTGACGCTTCCTTCACCATGAGCGCGCCGTGAGAAGGGTGGCCGTGACCAATCTACTTTCCAACCTGCCCCTTCCGACCCGAAAGAGAGGCCAGATGAACCTTCGTGTTGGTGCAATCCTTCTGGGCTTGACGATCCTGGCCGCCGGCAGCGCTGTCTCTCGCTCTGCCTGGGCGCAAGAAACCACCGGCCGCGTGACCGGCTCTGTGACCGACAAGGACAGCGGGGCGCCCCTGGACGGCATCACCGTCATCGTTCAAGGGCCGCAAGGTGAAGACGCGGCGATCACCGACAACAAGGGTCAGTACAGCTTTACCAACCTGGCGGTCGGGACCTACGTCATTCGCTATTACGTCTCCAACGTCCAGGCCGCCGAGCGCCCGGGCGTCATCGTCGCCGCCGACAAGACCGTGCGCGTGAACGCCAGGATTGCCGGTTCAGCCCAGGCCGCCGCCCAGCAGACCTACGTCATCACCGGCAAGGCGCCGTCGGTCGACGTGGGCAGCGCCCGGCTGGGCGCCACCTTCGACGAGGACTTCACCCAGAATGTCCCGGTCAATCCCGACTACGGGTCCGTCATCGCCAAGGCGCCCGGCGCCTTCATCGATCCCAGCGGCAATGTCTCCATCGGCGGCGCCACCGGCCTTGAAAACATCTACATGGTCAACGGCATCAACGTCACCGGCCTTCAGTACGGCAACCTGGAGGCGGGCACGGCGTCGCTGGGGGGCGGGACGAACCTGCCCACCGAGTTTCTGACCCAGATCGACGTCAACAGCGGCGGCTATCAGGCCGAATTCGGCGGCGCCAGCGGCGGCGTCATCAACACCGTCCTCAAGAGCGGCAGCAACGAATTTCACGGCAGCGTCTTCGGCGCGTACGCGCCCTACTGGGCGTCGCGGAATCCTTCGGAAGTGAACGTCCTGGGCAGCGCCATCTCCGGCGTGCGCAAGCCCGACTTTGACGATCGCATCGGCTTTGAAGTAGGAGGACCGCTGCTGAAGGACAAGCTGTTCTTCTGGATCGGCTTCGCGCCCCAGGTCGTTCACTCCCACGTCTTCCGGCACGTGTCAGCGCTGCAGGACGACGGCATGGGTGGCAACAAGCTGGACGCCGCTGGCAACCCGCTGACCACCGCCCTGCCGTACGGCACCCGGCGGCTGAACGAGAGCCGCGACATCTACAGCTACGCGGCGACCATCAATTACATCCCGCACAAGGACCACAAACTGGAGGTCGTGCTGTTCGGCACGCCCAGCTTCAACAATCAGCTCCGCAGCTTTTTTAACGGCCAGGAGCTGAACGCCGCGTTCCCAACCGGAAACGGCGCACCCACCTGGGCGCAAGAGTCTTTGACCAAATCGAACACAGACGTGAACCTGCACTGGACGTCGAAGCTCTTCGACCGCCACTGGCAGGTCGAGGCCATGGGCGGCCTGCACAACGAATATTTCTACGACCGCTCGCCGGACAGCGCTCTCAACAGCCGGAACCAGCTGGAGTACTGGGGCTCCAGTCTGTGGGACCTCGAGCACGTCCCGGGCTGCGAGCCGGTGGGGACCTTTCAACCTTGCCCGGTCAACCCCAATTATCACAGCGGCGGCTTCGGTCAGGTCAAGAAGTACACCGGCAACCGCTGGAGCGGCGAGCTGAAGTCGACCCACAACTTCGAGGGGGGCGGACACCACGAGATCAAGTACGGCTGGCACATGGACTATTCAACGTTCGATCTCGATCGCTACTACTCGGGCCCGCTGGGCAGTCGCGCGCTGGTCATCCTGGCGCCGAACGGCGGCAACCCCGACGGGGCTCCCTATCCGCACATCAACACGCAAAGCTTCTTTGGGCTGCAGCCCGGTCAGAACCCGGTCGACTTCGGTCCCGCCGACACCATGAGCCGCTTCCCGTTCTCCGATCTGGTGAACCGGCCCATCTACAAGGACGACCTGCACGCCAAGGTGAAGAGCATCTCGAACGCGCTCTTCTTGCAAGAGACCTACAGCCCGGCGCCGCTGCGCAATCTTTCGATCAGCGTCGGGGCGCGCCTCGAGCTACAAAAGTTGTACGACATGAACGGCGGATCGTTCCTGGACGCCAGCAACCTGGGTCCGCGCGTGGGCGTCGTCTACGATCCCTTCAACGACGGCCGGTCCAAGATCTCCGCCGGCTATGGCCGATATTATGAAGCGATCCCCCTGGACATCGCCGCCCGCTATTTTGGCGGCGAGAACTTCGTCTATCGCAACGGCATCCCCGCCACCGCCTGCACCGGTCACGACAACCTCTACACCTGGACCGGTGCCGGCGAAGCCGCCAGCTGCCCGGTTCCCGCCGTGGGCGCGCGCAGCGGTGACGTCGCCGGTAACTATAACCCGGTCAACAACAGCGCCCTTCCCCAGACCCACCTTCAAGGCCAGTACCAGAACGAGATCGTCGCCACCGTCGAACGCGAGGTCATGGAAGACATGACCGTCCGCCTCGACTACACGCACCGCTGGCTGGGGACGATCATCGAAGACGGCTACGGCGACGGCTCTTTCCAGATCGTCCTGGCCAATCCGGGCCATGTGCCGCAGGCGGCGCTGGACGACGCCAAGAAGGCGGCCGCGGACCTCAACATGCAATCGATGCAGAAGCCGGACGATGCCGCGCTGGCCTCGCAGGCCGCCACCGCCCAGGCCAAGTACAACATCCTCCAGACGCTCGCCACCGCGCCCAAACCCAAACGCACCTACGACGCGCTGACCTTGTCGGGGACCAAGCGGTTCTCCAAGAACTGGATGCTCCACGCCTCGTACACCTATTCGCGCCTCATCGGAAACTACGAAGGCCTGTTTCAGATGCAGCAGAACTACTACGCGCCCAACGGCAGCAACGCCTATGACTTTCCGGATCTCTACGTCAACGCCCACGGGCCATTGCCCAACGACCACCCTCATCAGGGCCGCATCGACGGCTACTACTCGGTCCCGGTGGGGCCGGGCAAGATCACCTTCGGCCTTTCCTTCTCGGGCCGGTCGGGCATCCCGCGCAGCTACATCTCGGATCTCATCGGCGGCAACCAGCTTGTCTACCTGTTGCCGCGCGGCTCGGGCGGACGGACGCCGCCCATCACCCAGTTCGACGGCCACATCGGTTACCTCCAGAAGCTGCAAAAAGATGTGTCGCTGGAGGCATACGTCGACCTCTTCAACATCCTCAATCAGCAGGCCGCGCTGCAGGTCGACGACAACTATACCTACGATCTGGCGGCGCCCATCCAGAATGGAACGACGAAGGACCTGCTGTTCGCCAAGAACGTCGGCGGCGCGCCTGTGGCCAAGAACGCGAACTATGGCCGCGCCATCTCGTACCAGGCGCCGTTTTACAGCCGGTTTGGCCTGCGTGTGAAGTTCTAACCAAATCTGACGGGACGACCGAAAGCCTCTCGCCAACGCTCCCCTGATGATCTACATTTCGCCGGAAATCATCATGGGAACGCCCATCACACAGAATCCAAGCTTCGGCCACGTCCCCTCATACCAGGCGCCCAGAAATGCGCGCCTCGGCCTCGTCAGCTTCTGACCGTCCTGCCGCTTACGACCCACCGCTAGAGTCGACAGCAACCAATCAACCGTCGGCCGAAGTCAGGACGCGGCGACCGAACTTTGGTCGCCGCGTTTTTTTTTGCCCGTGAGATCCGCGGCCGCGCGCTGGCACCGCGCTCGCATTGTGGGGCGACATGCTCGCTCGCGTTTCGTCCGCCGCCGTCCTGGGCATCCAGGCCTCCCCCATTGACGTCGAGGTCGACGTCGCGGTCGGGTTGCCCGGCTGCCAGATCGTCGGCATGCCCGACGCTGGCGTCAAAGAGGGACGTCTGCGCATCCGCGGCGCGCTGGAAAACAGCGGCTTCAAACTTCCGCCGCGGCGGATCACCGTCAACCTGGCGCCGGCCGATCTGCGCAAAGACGGCGCCGCCTTTGACGTCCCCATCGCCGTCGGCATGCTGTGCGCGACCGGTCTGCTGGAACCGTCGGCGCTGGAACGCAGCGCCTTCGTCGGCGAACTGGCGCTGGACGGAACCGTGCGTCCGGTGCGCGGCGCCCTGCCCATCGCCGCCTGGGCGCGGGCGGTCGGGCTGCGTCGTCTCTTCGTCCCCAGCGCCAACGCGCGCGAGGCGGCCGTCGCCGCCGGCGACTGCCAGCTGCAACCGGTCGCCCATCTGACTGACGTCGTTTCGGTTCTGCGCGGCGAAACCGCCGGCAGCGACGGCGCCCTGCCAGCCATCGCGGCGGCCCTGACAGCGACAGCGACAGCGACGGTGCGACCGCCCGATCTCAGCGAAGTGCGCGGGCAGGAGGTGGCGCGCCGGGCGCTGGAGCTGGCGGCCGCCGGTGGCCACAACCTGCTGTTCGTCGGACCGCCCGGCTCCGGCAAGACCATGCTGGCCCAGCGCCTGCCGGGGATTCTCCCCGCGCCCACGTTCGACGAGGCGCTGGAGACCACCATGGCCTATTCCGTGGCCGGTCTCCTCGACGGACGCGCGCTGCTGACGGAGAGGCCGTTTCGCGCCCCCCACCACACGGTCACCACGGCCGGGTTGGTGGGGGGCGGCCCGGCGGTGCGCCCCGGCGAGATCACGCTGTCCCACAACGGCGTGCTGTTCCTGGACGAGCTGCTGGAGTTCGGGCGGCCGGTCCTGGAAGCGCTTCGCCAGCCGCTGGAAGATCGCGTGGTGTCGCTGGTGCGGGCGCGCCGGACCATCACCTATCCCGCCGATTTCATGCTGGTGGCCGCCCTCAACCCCTGCCCCTGCGGCCACCTGGGCAGCGCCCTGCGCAAATGCGTCTGCTCGCTGACCGGCGTGGCCGCCTATCGCGCGCGCCTGTCGGGACCGCTTCTGGATCGCATCGACATGCACGTCGAGGTGCCGGCCCAACCCTACCGCCAGCTGGCCCGCACCACCGGCGGCGAATCCAGCGCCACCGTTCGTCAGCGCGTCGAGGAGGCCCGCCAGCGACAACGCGCCCGCGGCCCGCGCTGCAACGCCCGCCTGGGCGGGGCAGAGCTGGAGGCGCTGGTGCCGCTGGACAGCGACGGTCACACGTTGCTGGAACGCGCGGTCGATCGGTTGGCGCTGTCCGCGCGCGCCGTCAGCCGTATCCGCCGCGTGGCGCGCACCATCGCCGATCTTTGCGGCGAACCGCAGGTCCGCGCCAACCACCTGGCCGAGGCTCTGCAGTATCGCGTCCTCGATCGCAGTTCGTGAACCACCCAACAACCTGAACGTCCCCAAAACGTCCAAAGGAGCCGTCATGTCGACCATCAAAGAGAAAATGAAAGCCGTCGCCACCGCCATCGCCGCCATCGAAAAACAGTTTGGAAAAGGGGCCATCATGCCCCTCGACGGCGGCGACATCGCCGAGATCGGCGTCATCCCCACCGGCTCCGTCGGCCTGGACCTGGCGCTGGGCGTGGGCGGCCTGCCGCGCGGGCGGGTGATCGAGATCTACGGTCCTGAATCATCCGGCAAGACCACGCTGACCTTGCAGGCCATCGCCCAGGCCCAGCGGGCGGGCGGCATCTGCGCCTTCATCGACGCCGAGCACGCCCTGGACGTGGGCTATGCGCGCAAGCTGGGTGTGAAGATCGAGGACCTGCTGGTGTCGCAGCCCGATTACGGCGAGCAGGCCCTGGAGATCGCCGACAAGCTGGTCGGCACGGGCGCCGTCGACCTCATCGTCGTCGATTCGGTCGCCGCCCTGGTCCCCAAGGCCGAGATCGAAGGCGAGATGGGCGACGCCCACATGGGTTTGCAGGCGCGCCTGATGAGCCAGGCCCTGCGCAAGCTGACCGCCGCCACCGCGCGCAACAACACCGCCGTCATCTTCATCAACCAGCTTCGCCAGAAGATCGGCGTCGTCTACGGCAACCCCGAGACCACCACCGGCGGCAACGCGCTGAAGTTCTACGCGTCGGTGCGCCTGGATATCCGCAAGACCGGCGTGGTCAAGAACGGCGAGGTGGTCATCGGCAGCAAGGCCCGGGTCAAGGTCGCCAAGAACAAGGTCGCTCCGCCGTTTCGCGAGGCCGAGTTCGAGATCATTTACGGCGCCGGCGTGAACTGGGCCGGCGAGGTGGTCGACCTGGCCAGCGAGGCCGGCCTCATCGAAAAATCGGGCGCCTTTTATTCGTGGAAAGGCGAGCGCATCGCCCAGGGCCGCGAGAAAGCCTGCGCCTTCATCAACGAACACCCCGACATCGCCGAAGAGGTCCGCCTGACGCTGGTCGAGGCGCGCAAGGCGGAAAACGCCGGACCGGGCGCAGCACCGCGCCCGGCGGTGGAGGAGGCGGCATAGTTCGCGTACCTGACGGCGCCAGCCCCCCTGCGTTGCGCGCGGCCTTCACCAGGACGATGATGCGCGTTTGAGCAAGAATCGCTCGCTGCCGCTTGTGACGGGGACGCTGGCGCCGGTGGCGGCGCCGGCGCGGCGTCACTTGCCGCTGGCGACGGCCTCACGGGCGGTGGATCGGCGATACCGACCGACCCACGCCATCTGGGAGATCACGCTCCGCTGCGACCTGGCCTGCCGCCACTGCGGGTCACGCGCGGGGCGGGCGCGCCCCGATGAACTGGATATCGTCGCCTGTCTTGATCTCGTTCGTCAGATGGCCGAGCTAGGCGTGCTGGAGGTGAGCCTGATCGGCGTCGCCGGCCCCCACCCACCACGGCCGGTCAGCCCGTCGTACTTCGCGGTAAGGCGAGCGCTAGCTAGCGCTAACTCGCGCTAACTCGCGCGTTTTATGCGCAGGCCGTTCAGTTCGTCCAGGAATTTGCCGGTGGTCTCGATGCTGTTCTCCAGCGATTCGATCACCAGGCCCAGCAGGCCTTCGTTCTCATAGCGCAGCACTTCGTAGTAACGCTGGCGTTCGATCGAGTGAATGACCGCGGGCAGGTAGCCGTGGCGGATGAGCATGAAGTTCATCAGCAGGCGCGCGACCTTGCCGGAGTTCTTGGTCCACGGGTACGTGGTCAGCAGGCGATGGTGCGCTTTCGTGGCGCGGGTGATGGGGTGCAGGTCGCGAAACTCTTCCGACTCCAGCCACTCGCCCAACTTCCGCATCTTGTAGGAGATTTTCTCGGGCGGGGCGATCTCGTGATAGTAGAGCCGGTGCAACGGGTTCTCGCGCCGGTAGGGATAGCCTTTGGCCGCCGCTTCCGGTGTGAGGATGGCGTAAAGCTTGCGCACCAGCTCCAGGTCGACCGGCAGCGGCTTCTTCGTGTTGTTCGCTTCCTCGCGCACAAAGTCGACGGCCAGCTTGTGATTCCGAACCTCTTCGTACATCGGGATCAGCGTGACATCGCTGATGATGCGCTGGTCGATGGCGGCCTTCAGCTCTGAATAGGAAAGGACGACGCCCTCAAGAGCGTTGTCGTGGAAGATCCACGAGACATCGAGACGGTCTTGATACGTCTTGATGAGATTGGGCGGAAAGCTGGCTAGCTTGTTCCGCACCGCTTCCATTTTGGCGTCGAGCTCGAAGAACTTGGCGTCCATCCCCATCTCCTACGTTCTGACTAATTGACTGACCGATTCTAGGCCCCCAATAGCAGGTGCCGCCAATAGTAAACCGGCGCAGCGTACCTCCCCTTAGTCCTTTAGTCAAGCGGGGTTAGCTGACATGAGAGCCGTCCCAGGCGGCGTTGTCGCGCCCGCTCCGGCTGGTTTGGCGACGCCAGGAGCGCCGTCGCAGGGGCTGGTCACCCTTCCCGCTCCCGCCGCCTGATGGCGCCTGATGGCGCCTGATCCATCGGCAATCATTAGTGAATCCTGGGTCCAAAACTTGACAGACAGGGCGGGCAGGCAAGAATTGATTCTCCACGCTCTGGGGGACAGCCGCCCCCGGACGGAGTGCCACGCTCGCCATCTATATAATGACCGGTCCTGCACCCCCCTTTTCTGAACACCAGCCGGTCCTGCTGGACGCGGTCTTGCAACGCCTGGACCCAAAGCCGGGCGGCCGATATTGCGACGCGACGGTCGGACTGGGGGGACACGCCCACGCGCTGCTGGAAAGATCGGGGCCTGACGGCCGCCTCATCGGTCTTGATCGCGATGAGCAGGCGCTGCGAACGGCGGCCGTGCGGCTGGCCTCGTTCGGGGATCGCGTCTCGTTGATTCACGCCCCCTTCTCACAGGTGGGCCGGGTGCTGGCCGACCTGCACGCCGTCCCGGTTGACGGCTTCGTGGTCGATCTCGGCGTGTCGTCCCCGCAACTGGACACGGCCGAACGGGGGTTTTCGTTTCAGCGCAACGGTCCGCTGGACATGCGCATGGACCAGAGCCAGGGCGAGACGGTCGGCGAGTTGCTGAAGCGCGTGGACGAGATCGAGCTGGGCCGCATCCTGCGTGAGTACGGTGAGGAGCGATTCGCCGCCCGCGTTGCCCGCGCCATTCTGGAAGCGCGCGATCGCGGTGAGCTGGCGTCCACCGGCGCGTTGGCGGCTGTGGTGGCACGGACCATGCCTCATCATGAGCGGCACAAGAATCCGGCCACGCGAACGTTTCAAGCCCTGCGCATCGCCGTCAACCAGGAGTTGACCGAGCTGGAACAATTCTTGGATCAGATGGCCGACTGCCTGCGGCCGGGCGGTCGCATCTGCATCATCGCCTTCCATTCGCTGGAGGATCGCATCGTGAAGCATCGGCTGCGCCAGCTGGCAGCACGCAACGGCCCCACGCCGCCCAAACTGCGCCTGCTGACCAAACATGTGGTGGTGGCGGACGAGACCGAGCGCCTGGCCAACCCGCGCTCGCGATCGGCCAAGCTGCGCGCCGCGGAGAGAATCTGACGTGCAACCGGTCGTGGAGGGAAACGGCTTCGGGAAAAAACGCGGCATCGGCGTGGGCGGTTTCTTGCTGGCTCTGGTGACCGCGGGCGCGCTGACCCATGTCGCCGTCCGCATGAAAGGGATCGAGGTCGCCTACGACCTGGGGCGCGAGCGGCGGATCAGCACGGAGTTGGAAGAGCAACGGCGCCGGCTGCAGATCGAAATTGGAATGCTGAAAGATCCTGGACGCGTGGTCACATTGGCCCGCGACAAGCTGAAGATGGCCCCCCCGGCGGCGGGGGACATCATTCGCGCGGCGCCAGGCGCGTTGCCGGCGGCAGCAGCCGTTACCGCCGCTGCCGCGGCCGCGAACGACAAGGCGGCTGCGACCAAAAATAGACCAGCAGCCAAGCCGCCGGCGAAAACGCCGCTGAGCCTCGGCGCCCAGGCGGCCGCCCCTGCCGTGCGCGCGGCGCCGATACCGGCGCGCGACGAAAGCGCGGAGGCCGAATGATCACCGCCACGCGCTGGACGCGCATCCGGTTGATCGCTTGCGGTGTCGGTTTCGGCCTGTTGTTTCTGGCGGTGGGCAAGCGCGCCTTCCACTTGCAGGTCGCCGAGGCCGATCACCTGCGGGCCATGGCGGAAGAGCAGTACCTGCGCGAGATCGAGCTGCCGCCCCGGCGCGGGCGCATTCTTGATCGCAACGGCGCCGAGCTGGCGTCGACGGCCGACGTCGATTCGATCTACTGCAACCCGCGACGGCTGGTCGATGTCCGCGAGGCGTCGCGGCGCCTGGCGCAGGTGCTGGGCATGGACCGGCGCGAGCTGGAAAAGAAGCTGTCGCAGAGGCGGTTCTTCGCCTGGGTCAAACGCAAGGTGACGCCCGACGAGGTGACGGCGGTGCGCGCGTTGAACCTGCCGGGGATGGCCTTCACGCGCGAGCCGCGCCGCTTTTACCCGAACCGCACGCTGGCAGCGACGGTCATGGGCCAGGCCGGGTCGGACGGGCGGGGTCTGGACGGCGTCGAGCTGGCGCTGGACAAGCACCTGCGCGGGAGCACGTCGTCCGTGCAAGGGGTGCGCGATGCCCTGGGTCGTGACCTGATCGTGGAAGGCATGGCCGAAGCGCCCAACGGTGTGGGCAGCGACGTGGTGCTGACCATCGATCGCTACCTAACCTTCATCACCGAACGCGCGCTGGCCGACGCCACCGCCCGCCACCACGCCAAATCGGTGATCGCCGTGGTGATGGATCCGCGCAGCGGCGAGATTCTGGCCATGGGTTCGACGCCCACCTACAACCCGAACGATCCGGCGAGCTCGGCCGAAGGGGGCGCCCGCAATCGCGCCATCACCGATGCCTTCGAACCGGGGTCGACGATGAAGACGTTCACCATCGCGTCGGCGCTGGACGCCGGCGTGGTGCACGCCGACGAACGGTTCGACTGCCTGATGGGTCGCATGATGGTGGGCAAGTACCAGATCCACGACACGCACCCGCACGGCGTGCTGACGGTGGCCGAGGTTTTCAAGTTTTCCAGCAACATCGGCGCCACCAAGATCGCGCGACGCCTGGGCCGCGACGAGCTGGCCGAGGCGCTGGGCCGTTTTGGTTTTGGACGACCGACGGAGGTCGGGCTGCCCGGCGAGCGGGCGGGCATCATCCGGCCGGTCAGCAAGTGGGGCGACATCGGGTTCGCCAACGTGTCGTTCGGTCAGGGGCTGACGGTGACGCCGCTGCAGATGGTGGCCGGGGTCAGCGCCATCGCCGCCGGGGGCGTCTATCACCAGCCGCACGTGGTGTCCCGCATCGTGGCGCATGACGGCTCGGTCGAGGCGCCGCCCTTGCTGCCCGACCGGCGCGTGATGTCGCCGGCCGCGGCGCGCACGATGATCGGGATCATGCGCGGCGTGACGGAGGTGGGCGGCACGGCCAAGCAGGCGGCCATCCCCGGCTATCCGGTGGCGGGCAAGACCGGCACCGCGCAGAAGGTGGCCAACGGTCACTATGACTCAAGCAAATGGGTGTCGTCGTTCGTCGGCTTTGCCCCGGCCGAGGATCCGCGGGTGGCCATCATCGTGGTCGTCGACGAACCGCAAGGGGAACACCTGGGCGGCGCGGTGGCGGCGCCGATCTTTCGCGAGATCGGCGAGCAGACCCTGCGCTATCTGCACGTTCCGCCTTCGGCCGCCGCGCTGGCGGCGGCGAACAAGGCGGAGGCGCGCGGCAAGGCCGGCGGGGCGGCCAGTGTGGCGCTGGCGGCGGCGGACGCTGACGACGGGATCGATCCCGAACTGCCGGCCAGCGATGCGCCGGCCGACGTTGCGCTGGCCCAAGAGCAAGCGCAGACGCAGACGCCAACGGACGACGGCGAGCTGGACGGCGACTGGGATGCGGTGGCGGGCGTCGAGGGTGGGCCGGCCGCAAGCAGCGCCGCGGCCACGGTGGTGGTGCCGAACTTTGCCGGCCTCAGCATCGCGGAGGCCATCCACGCCGCGCGGCGCAGCGGCGTCGAGCTGGCCTTTGACGAAGCGGCCGGTGGTTCCAGCGGCGTGGCCATCAAGCAAAAACCGGCGCCTGGACCGGCCGCGCGCGGCGCGCTGATTCGCGTCGCCTTCGGTCGTCGCGAATGAGCACGCCGTCGCTGCAGCTGTCGGCGTTGCTGGCCGGCGTGGAGGGCGCGGTGGTCGGCGGCGGGGCGCGCGCCGAGGAGATCATGGTGACCGACGTGCGCGACGATTCGCGCCGGGTCGAGACGGGTGATCTGTTCGTCGCCGTTCCGGGCACGGCGGCCGATGGACGGTCGTTCGTCGCTGCGGCGGTGGCGCGCGGCGCGCGGGTGATCGTCAGCGCGGGCGACACGGCGGCGGATGCGGGCGGGGCCGTCACCGTGACGGTGGCTGACGCGCGCCAGGCGCTGTCGATGATCGCGGCCAATCGTTTCGGCGCGGCGGCGGCATTGAATCTCATGGCGGTGACCGGCACCAACGGCAAGACCACCACCACGTATCTGGTCGAGGCGATGCTGGCGGCGACGGGACTGGTGCCGGGCGTGATCGGCACGGTCAGCTAC
>JAXDMH010000881.1:0-5029 GCA_034666225.1 Myxococcales bacterium | reverse complement strand
AAGATCCCGCAGCCGGTCGGTGGCGTCACGGAGATCGATCTCGGCGCCGAGCTGCGCATCCGCAGGCTGGGCGACGTCAGTTATCTGCCCCCGCACCTGCGGACACTGTCGCAAGCGATCACGGTCGAGCCGCGCGCCGATCAATCGCAGGCTGCTTAGTCCAGCCACAGACGAGCGGCGACTTCGTCGGCGAACAGCAGTCCCTGCGCGGTCAGACGCAGGTGGGTGTCGTCGACGGCCAGCCAACCGGCAGCGATGCAACCCTGCACGGCGGAGGCACGTCCCTGCAGAGGATCGCGGCCGTGACGGGCGGCGTGGGCGGCGCGATCGACGCCGTCGCTGGTGCGCAGTTGCAGCCACAGCGCTTCGTTTTCCAGCGCCGCGGGCGAGCGGTGTTCGACGTGGACGGGACTCGGGCTTCCGCCGCCGCGCTTGGCCCCTGTCAGGTACGTGGCGACGGCGCGCGGGTTGGCAAAGCGCCAGCCGGAACCATCGGCCAGCGGACGAAAGGAGGAGGCCGACGCCCCCACGCCCAGATAAGGCGCCCCCGTCCAGTACAGCGAGTTGTGGCGGGCCCGACGCCCAGCACGCGCATAGCTGGAGATCTCGTACTGGGCAAGGCCGGCGTCGGCGAACGCTGCTTGGGCCCAGCTGAACATCGCCGCCGTCGCCTCGTCGTCGGGACGGGGCAACCGGCCGGCCCGGGCCAGCGAGCCAAACGGGGTGCCACGCTCGATGGTCAGCGCATAGGCAGAGATGTGTTCGGGCGACAGGGCCAGCGCCGCCGCCACGGATCGCTTCCAGTCGTCGAACGTCTGGCCCGGGACGCCGAACATCAGATCCAGCGACAGGTTGTCGAACCCCGCCGCCCGTGCCGCGGCCACCGCCGTGGCGCCTGCCGCGGCGTCGTGATTTCGCCCCAGCGTTTTCAGCAGGCGATCGTCCGTCGACTGCAGGCCCAGCGACAGTCGGTTGACGCCGACGGCACGCAAGGCGCGCAGATGTTCGCCGTCGACCTCGCCGGGGTTGGCTTCGACGGTGATCTCCAGCGCCGCCGGATCCGGATCGCCAAAGGCGGCGCGCGCTGCGGCGACGACGCACCCCAGAGCATCGGACCGCCACAGGCCGGGCGTCCCGCCACCGAAGTAGATCGACGTCAGGCCGGTGGACCCGGCGAACCACCCGCGGCGCGCGTTGATCTCGGCGACCACGGCGTCGGCGTATTCGTCGTGGGGAATGTCGGCGCGCACCTCGACGGCAAAATCGCAGTAGGGACAGTGCACGCTGCAGAAGGGGAAGTGAACGTAGACCCCCAGCGGCAAGCCGACCGCCAGAGTCCCGGCGCCGACCTGCCCCGCGCCGACATGGACGTCTGGTCCGGTCAGCGACGACATGCGCCTGCTCATAACACACGCACCGCCGCCCAGCACGGACGGCGCGGGCGGAAGTTGTGCGTCGACAATGTTCGAGGCAAGCTCCGCGGATCGATGACCAGCAAGGACACCACAGGCGACGCGGGTAACTTTGTTCGCGAGCTGATCGTCGCCGATCAGGCGACCGGCAAGCGGCAGGTGGCGACCCGGTTTCCGCCCGAGCCAAACGGGTATCTGCACATCGGGCACGCCAAGGCGATCTGCGTCGACTTTGGTCTGGCGCAGGAGTTCGCCGGCACCTGCAACCTGCGCTTCGACGACACCAACCCGACCACCGAAGACGTCGAATACGTGGAAGCCATTCAGCAGGACATCCGCTGGCTGGGGTTCAAATGGTCGAACCTGCACTACGCGTCGGACTATTTTGAAGAGCTGTACCAGCTGGCGGTCAAGCTGATCAAAAAAGGGAAGGCCTACGTCGATTCGCTGTCGGAGGCGGAGATCCGGGAGTACCGCGGGGATTTTTACAAGAAAGGGCGACCTAGCCCCTTCCGCGACCGGTCGGCCGACGAGAATCTGGATCTGTTCGCGCGCATGCGGAAGGGTGAGTTCCCCGAGGGGGCGCACGTGCTGCGGGCGAAAATCGACCTCGAGACGCAGAACATGAACATGCGTGATCCGCTGCTGTACCGGATCCGCTATGCGCCCCACCACCGCACCGGCAAGACCTGGTGCATCTATCCGATGTACGACTATGCCCATCCGCTGTCCGACGCGATCGAGAAGATCACGTATTCGGTCTGCACGCTGGAGTTCGAATCGCATCGCCCGCTTTACGATTGGGTCATCCGCGAGGCCGAGGTCTTCCCGTCGCGGCAGATCGAATTCGCGCGCCTGAACCTGACCTACACGGTGATGTCCAAGCGGCTGCTGTTACAGATGGTCACCAAGGGCTTGGTGTCGGGATGGGATGACCCGCGTATGCCGACGCTGGCCGGCATGCGGCGGCGCGGTTATACACCCGAGGCGGTCCGCGCCTTCTGCGAGCGAATCGGCGTGGCCAAGACCGACAGCATCGTCGACGTCGGCCTTTTGGAGCACGGCCTGCGCGAGGATCTCAACCGGCGCTGCCCGCGCGTGATGGCGGTGCTGCACCCGCTGAAGGTGGTGATCGACAACTTTCCCGAGCAGGAGGTGCGGCAACTCGATGCCCCGCTGCACCCGGAGGATCCAGCGCAGGGCGCGCGCAAGGTGCCCTTTTCGCGCGTGCTGTACGTCGACCGTGACGACTTCCGCGAGGAGCCGCCCAAGGACTGGTTTCGTCTGGCGCCGGGACGCGAGGTCCGGCTGCGCTATGCCTGTTTGATCCGGTGCACGGAGGTCATCAAGGACGCCAAGGGCGAGGTGGTCGAGCTTCGCTGCACATGGGACCCCGGTTCGTGGGGCGGCAGCGCCCCCGACGGACGGACGGTGCGGGGCACATTGCAGTGGGTGTCGGCGGCGCACGCCGTCCCGGCCGAGGTTCGCCTTTACGATCGCCTGTTCGCGGTCGAGCACCCGGGCACGCAAGAAGGGAAGAGTTTTCTCGAGGAGCTGAATCCCGATTCGGTGAGGACCATCCCGTCGGCACAGCTTGAGCCGTACCTGGCGGAAGACGCCGCCATCGAAAAAGCGAACGGCCGATTCCAGTTCGAACGGCTCGGATATTTCTGCGTCGATCGCGACAGCACGCCGGCCAAGCGGGTCTGGAACCGCACCGTCGCGCTGAAGGACACCTGGGCCAAGCTGGAAGCCAAGAGCCAGGGAACGGCGACGGCCAAGGCTGTTAAAGGCGAGGGAAAGACCGCGCCCGTCGCCGCGCCTGCTCCCGTACCTGCGGCGCCACCAGCGGAGATCGGGATCGAAGACCTGGGGCGCGTCGATCTGCGCGTCGGCATCGTCCGCGAGGCGGCTGTCGTACCCGAGGCGCAGAAGTTGATCCGGTTGATGGTCGATCTGGGTGAAGGTCGCTTGCGCCAGATCTTCAGCGGCCTGCGCGCCCACTATCCCGACCCGGCCGTTCTGGTCGGGCGGCGCGTGGTGGTGGTGGCCAATTTGAAGCCGCGACAGATGAAGTTCGGCCTGTCCGAAGGGATGATCCTGGCCGCGGGCGGCGGCGATCGCCCGCACCGCATCGCCACCTTTGACGTCGGCAGCGACGCCCCCCAGCCCGGCGACAAGATCACCTAGATGACGACACGAACTCGGTTTGCCCCCAGCCCGACGGGCTATCTGCACATCGGCGGCGTGCGCACGGCGCTGTTCAACTGGCTTTACTCGCGGCACCAGGGAGCCGAGGGGAAATACCTCCTGCGCATCGATGACACCGATCAACAGCGCAACGTCGAGGCCGCGCTGGCGCCGATTCTGCACGGCTTTCATTGGCTGGGATTGCAGTGGGATGAAGGCCCCGAGGTCGGCGGGCCGTACACCCCCTATTTCCAGTCGCAGCGCGGTCCGCGTTACCAGGCTGCCGTCGAGCAGCTGCTGGCGACGGGGTCCGCCTACTGGGACTACGCGACCGCCGAGGAGATGGACGGCGAGCGCAAGGCCGCCGAGCGCGAAAAGCGGCAGTTCCAGTACAGCCGGCGCTTCATGGCCGCCACCGTCGCCGAGCGCGCCGCCTTCGAAGCCGAAGGGCGCAAGTGGGTCGTCCGTCTGAAGATGCCGCGCGAGGGGAAGCTGGTGCTGCCCGATCTGGTGCGCGGCGACGTCGAATTCGAATGGACCCAGGAGGCCGACCACGTCGTGCAACGGTCCGACGGATCGTTCATCTACCACCTGGCCAGCGTGGTCGACGACCGCGACTTCGCCATCACCCACGTCATCCGCGCCGAGGAGCACCTGTCGAACACGCCGCGCCAGGTGTTCATCGCCCAGGCCCTGGGATATGCGCTGCCGGCGTACGCGCACCTGCCCTACGTCGCCGAGCCCGGTTCCAAGCGCAAGCTGTCGAAACGGAAGCTGGAGGCGTATCTGAAGAACCCCGACTTCGCCAAGGTGCACCAGCACGGCATGGAGATCGCGGCGGCGCTGGGCATCGCCACCACGCCCGAGACCTTCAACCCGGTGGTCGTCGATTTCTACGAACAGGTCGGCTATCTGCCCGACGCCATCGTCAACTATCTGGTGCTGCTGGGCTGGTCACTCGACGACAAGACAGAGTTCCTGACCCGCGCGCAGATGGTCGAGAACTTTTCCCTCGACCGCGTCAACACCTCACCGGCCAGCTTTGATCCCGCCAAGCTGCTGAGCTTTCAGGCGCAGTACATGCGCAATCTACCGCTGCCCGAGAAGGTCGCCGGCGTGCTGCCGTATCTGCAGAAGGCGGGGTTGGTCGCTGCGCCGGTCTCCGACGAGACGCGCACGCGCATTGGTCGCATCGTGGAAGCGCTGGGCGATCGCCTCAAGGTGTTCGGCGACGTGCTGCTGCAGGCGGGGTTTTTCTTCGGCGACGCCGTCAGCTACGACGACAAGGCGTTCCGAAAACGGGTGCTGGCGCCGGGCGCCGCCGCGCGCCTGGCTGACTTTCGCGCGTGGCTCGCCACCCTGGACTCAACTGCCTTTGACGCCGCCACCCTGGATGGCGCGATCCACGAGCTGCTGGCGGCGCGCGG
>JAXDMH010000880.1:0-2712 GCA_034666225.1 Myxococcales bacterium | reverse complement strand
ACCGGGGAACGTTCTAGTTCCGCGGCGACAGCGCGACGCCGCGGAACGTGGTGTTCGTCGGCGCTGAAGCGATGATGGTGCTGGTCACCGCGCCCGCGTTGTCGACGAAGACCACCAGTCGGTTGATGTTGTTGTCGGCCGTGCTGGCCACCAGCGTGACCTTGCCGCCGGCGGCGCTTCCGGCCAGGCCGCGGAACCCGATGGGCGTAACGGCGACGTTGAACGTGGCGATCTGCGCCCAGGTTGTGCCAGTCCAGGTCCACTTCTGGACGCCGCCGGTCGTAGCGCCGGCCGCGCGATCGTCGGCGACGTACATCGTATCCATGCCGCCCGTCAAAAGATCACCCACGCCCGGAACCATATCGAGAAGGACAAAGGCGAACGGGCTGGGGTTGTTGTTGGTGGGCATGCCTTTGAAGGCCGTCGCCAGTTGCGCGCCGACGACGGGCAAACCGGCGCCGATGGTGAAGACGTTGGCCAGGCCGGTCTGATTCGACGAGCTGTAAAGCTGGCCACCCACCACCTGCAACCAGCGCACGTTGTTGGGCGTGCTCAGCACCTGGACGCCGCCGGTGGTGCCGATCGGCACGAACCACACGCCGCCGGTGGCGCCGCCGGCGCCGCCCACCCAGAAACCGGCGCCGTCGCTGGACGTGGCGCCGCGGACGTTGTTGGCGTTGAAGGCCGTCGCCAGCATCGTCGACGTGTCGACGTTCCCGGCAGCGTCGATACGCGCCACCGATCGCTTCACCAGCGAGGTCGCCAGGCCGGCCACGCCCGCGGTTCCGGGGACGGCCGCGTAACCGGCGGTGATCAGGTAACGCCCGTCGCCTGACAGCGACAGCTCGCCTTCCGACGACGCCGATCCCGACTGGGTGAACGGCTGGTTGGCTCCGTTGGCAGCGACCGGCAGCGGGATGGTTCCCACCAGCGATCCGTCCAGACGACGCTCTTCGATGAACAGCGCGGTCGCGGCGCTGCCCAGGCCAGCGGCGCCGTCACCGACGCGCAGGACGCGGAAGGTCTGAGACACGCACGCGCCGTTGCCGTCGCACGCCTGTCCGCCGTTCTGCGTGCAGCTGGTGCCGGTGGCCAGGGCCGGGTTGGCGGGGACGCCGCCGCTGCAGGTGTCGGCGGTGCATTGATTGTTGTCGACGGGAAGGTCGCCGTCGTCGGCAACGACGGTCGTCTGGCCGGTCCCGTCGCAGACATTGCGTCGACAGTCGCCGCCGGTCTGGGCGACAACCGGCGTCCCGGCCGGGGCGGCCGCCATCTGACACTGGCCCGCCGCGCAGATCCGCTGCGCGCACTCGGTGTCGGTGCCCGGGCAGTCAGACGCCGTCAAGCAACCAAGGCACGAGCCCGCGCCGTCGCAAACCCCGGCCCCACCGCAGGCCACACCCACGGGCGCCGCGAAGATGGTCTGCGTTCCCGCCGAGCAACTTTCCAACGTGCAGGGATTTCCGTCGTCGGTGGGCACGTCGGTGTCGCTGGCCACCGCCACCACGCCGCCCACGCCGTCGCACTGGTTGAGGTGGCAGTCGCCGGCAACCTGCGTGGCCAGCGGCGTTCCGGCGGGCGCGAAGGCGATCCCGCAGGCGCCGGCCTGGCAAGTGTGGGCCGCGCATTCGGTGTCGACGCCGCAATCGACGGGCGTCAGGCACGACACGCACGCACCGGCGCCGTCGCACAGCGTCCCGCCGCCCTGGGCGCACGTCGCGCCGGCAGCGGCCGCCGGGTTCGCCGGAAAGCCGTCCGGCGTGCACACATCGGACGTGCACTGGTTGCCGTCGACGGGAATGTCGCTGACGTCCACGGCGTTGACGGCGTTGCCCTGCCCGTCGCACTGGCTGCGCCGACAGTCGCCGGCAACTTGCGCGCCCACGGGTAACCCGACCGGCTCGACGGGTGCGCTGCAGGTGCCGGTGCCGGGGTTGCACATGCCGGCGCGATGGCAGACCGCGGGGGCGTCGCAGGTGACCGGCTGCGGTCCGTCGCAGAGATCGGTGAAGACCGCCCGCTGCGGCGTGAAGCCGGGCAGCGCCAGCCGGTCGATGGCGAACACGAACATCTTGCTGTCCTGGTCGGACAGAAAATCATTGTCGCTGCTGACCACCAGCGTGTGGCGACCGTCGGGCAGGTCCGGGCCGAAGGCCAGGCCTTCGATCTTCTCCGGGAAGGTGGCGCCGGCCAGACCGAAGGCGGGATCCAGCAGGTCGAGAAACAGCTGCTTTGATACGGGCGTGACGCCGGCGGGGATGTCCGTCGACGGCAAGGCGGCGATGTTGCTGATGTCGCTGGCTGCGCTGATGTCGATCAGATACAGCCTCTTGACCGTCGTCTCGGTGCCGCCCTTTCCGTCGCGCTCGTCGACCAGGAACTGGTGATCGTTGATGGCCAGGATCTCGTTCGTGCCCAGGTTGGCATCGCCAAGCGGGTACAAGAACTCGCGCGTCTGACCGGAGACCACGTCGATCTCCAGAAGACGGATGTTGGTACCGTTGCGGTTGTTCTTCTTGGACAGGGCCCCGTCCTGGATCAGCGGGCTTTGCATCAGGCCGTACAGCTTGCTGCCGTCGGGGCTGATGGCCAGACCTTCCATGCCGCGGTTCGACTGCCGGCCTTTGGTGTTGGTGGGCGGCAGCTCGTCGTCTTCCTTGGCCGGGTGATCGATCAGGAACTTGGCCGGGACGTTCAGCGCGCGCAGGCGGT
>JAXDMH010000879.1:0-4596 GCA_034666225.1 Myxococcales bacterium | reverse complement strand
CGAAGCTCTCCCCGTTCAGGTAGACGGCCAGGCTCTTCACGTACCCGGTCGACCACTCCTCGTCGCCCATCACCTCGCCGTCCGGGCGGAACCACAGCAGGTCGCTGACGTCGCTGCCGTGGATCGGGCGGCCGCCGAAGAAGCTGCGCCGGGAGAACGTGCGGTGCTCCTTGCGCAGGGCCACCAGCCGCTGGGTGAAGGTGAGCAGGTGCTCGTCGACGTCCTCCCAGTCGACCCACGACATCTCGTTGTCCTGGCAGTAGGCGTTGTTGTTGCCGCCCTGGGTGCGCCCCATCTCGTCGCCGGCCAGCAACATGGGAACGCCCTGGGCCATGAACAGCGCCGCCAGCAGGTTTCGCTCTTGCCGCTCGCGCAGCTGGATGACCGCCGGATCGTCGGTCTCCCCCTCGACGCCGTGATTCCACGACTGGTTGTCGTCGGCGCCGTCGCGGTTCTCCTCGCCGTTGGCCTCGTTGTGTTTTTCGCCGTAGGTGACCAGGTCGTGCATCGTGAAGCCGTCGTGGCAGGTGACAAAGTTGACGCTGGCCTGGGGCTGGCGCCGCTCGCCCTGGTACAGATCCGCCGAGCCCGCCAGGCGGTAACCGATCTCCGACGCCAGGTTCTGATCGCCTTTCCAGTAGCGGCGGAGGGCGTTGCGAAAGCGATCGTTCCACTCGCGCCAGGGCGCCGGAAAATTCCCGACCTGATAGCCGCCCATCCCCAGGTCCCAGGGCTCTGCGATCAACTTGACCCTCGACAGGACCGGGTCCTGGGTGATGATCTGAAAGATGGGCGCGTGTCGGTCGAACTCGCCCTGGCGCACGCGCCCGATGGTCGACGCCAGGTCGAACCGAAAACCGTCGACGTGCATCTCGCCCACCCAGTAGCGTAGCGAATCGACGATCAGGCGGGCGGCCTCCGGGTTCGACGCGTTGATGCTGTTGCCGGCCCCGGTGAAATCCAGGCAATACCGCTGCTCCGGCATCAACCAGTAAAACGACGCGTTGTCGATCCCGCGCAGGCTCAGCGTCGGGCCCAGGTGGTTGCCCTCGCCGGTGTGGTTGTAGACCACGTCCAGGATCACTTCGATCCCGGCGGCGTGCAGCGCCTTGACCATCGCCTTGAACTCGCTGACCTGCGACCCGGGCGTTCGCCGGCTGCCGTATCTCTGCGAAGGCGCAAAGTAACCCAGCGTGCTGTAGCCCCAGTAATTGCGCAGGCCGCGCTCCTGCAGAAAGCCCTCGTCGACCGCCTCGTGCACCGGCAGCAGTTCGACGGCGGTGACCCCCAGTCGTTTCAGGTGATCGATGACCGCCGGATGGGCCAGGCCGGCGTAGGTCCCGCGCATCTCTTCGGGGATCTCCGGATGCAGCTTGGTAAAGCCCTTGACGTGCAGCTCGTAGATCACCGTGCTGCGCCAGGGAACATCCGGCGCGCGATCCTTGGCCCAGTCGAAGAAATCACTGACCACCACCCCCTTGGGCACGCCGGCGGCGTCGTCGCGTTTGTCGAAGGACAGGTCCTCGCCGGGATCGCCGGGCGTGTATCCCTGCACCGGCGCCTTCCAGTCGACCTCGCCGTGCAATGCCTTGGCGTAGGGATCCACCAGCAGTTTGTGCGGGTTGCAGCGATGCCCCTGTTCCGGCTGATACGGCCCGTGAACGCGAAGGCCATACAGCGCTCCAGGCTCCAGCCCGGGGACATAGCCGTGCCAGACGAAATCGTTGACCTCCAGCAGATCGAAGCGGTCGGTCTCGCGCGCCGGGTCTTTCGGATCGTAAAGACAGAGCTCGACCCGGCTGGCCACCCGCGAATAAACCGCGAAGTTGACGCCCGCCCCATCGAACGTCGCCCCTCGCGGGAATGACTTGCCCGGCCAGACCTCGCGGGCCGCGGCCATCAAACCGCCTCCAGAAGAAAAGCGGCGGCGCCGGGGATGCGCCATCCCGCGTCCTCGGATTCCAGGGTCGGCGTGCCCGCGCCGCCATAGCGCGGATCTTCACTTGAAAAGATCGGCTGCCACCGCCTGTGGTGGTTGGGCGGCGAAAGCAGCGGCTCGGGCGCCACGGACAGATCCAGGTCCGCGGCCAGATTCACCAGCAGCAATCGGTCGTGATCAACCGAGGCCGCCCCCTGCCCACCACCGGCGAAGTAACGAAGCACCAAGCAACCGGGCGCCAGCACCGCGCCGTCCAGGCGAGCGACCCCCGCATTCACGGCGCGCACCGTCGCATCATTCGCCCGCACGCTCAGAAGATCCCGATGCAACGCCAGCCACCACGCGGCTTTTTCTCCGTGGCGCTCGTTCCAGTCCAGGCGCGACGATTCAAACGTCACGGGCGCGCCGGGATCGGCGAGGCCCTTTTGAATGACCGGCGAAGCGGCGCTGGGAAACTGGGCCAGGAATTCCGCCCGCCCTTTTCGCACCAGCGGCGCCAGATCAGCATGATGGTCGGCAAAATAATGAAACGGGCGGGCCGAGCCCCACTCCTGCCCCTGAAATAGCAGCGGCGTCCAGGGACCCAGCAGCAACAACGTGGTCATGGCCCGCAGCTGCCCGGGATGCGTGATCTCGACCAGGCGACGTGAGCCGGCCGAGTTCGCCACCTGATCGTGATTCTCCAGAAACGCCACGAACGCCCGCGCCGGCACGCCCATCGTCGGCGTGCCTCGACGCTTTTTTTGCCATTGATAGCGCTGCCCCTGGAACAGATACCCGTATTTCGCCGCCGAAATGAACTCCTGAGCGTCGCCGCGATAGTCGGTGTAATAGGCCTCGCGGTGGCCAGTCAGCGCCACGCGCGCCGAATGGTGAAAGTCGTCATTCCACAGCCCGTCAAGGGCGAAACCGCCCTGCTCGGTCGGGCGCACCAACCGCGTTTCCTGCGATTCATTCTCGGCGATGACGACGATACGTCGCTGCACGGCGGCCGCACGCGCGCGTTTGGTCAGCGCCGTCACGATGTGCTCCTCCGAGCGATCGAAGATGCTTTGCGTGGCGTCCAGGCGCAACCCGTCCAGGTGGTACTCGGCGATCCAGTGAGCGGCGTTCTCCGTCACAAACTGGCGGACCGGTCCCGCGTTCGGCCCGTCGTAGTTGATGGCATAGCCCCACTCCGTCGCGACCTTGGACAGGTAATGCTGCGAAAAGGCCGGCAGGTAATTTCCGTCCGGACCAAAGTGGTTGTAGACGACGTCCAGAATCACCGCCAGGCCGACGGCGTGTGCCTCGTCGACGAAGCTGCGAAAGTCGTCGGGGCGCCCGTATCCGTGATAGGGCGCGAACCACTGGACGCCGTCGTATCCCCAACCGAACACGCCGGGAAATTCGGCCACCGGCATCACCTCGATCATGGTGACGCCCAGCTCTTTCAACTCCGGCAGCCTTTTGGCGGCGTCCGCCCAGGTCCCGGCAGCGGTGAAGGTGCCGACATGCATTTCGTAGATCACCTGACCGGCCAGTTCAACGCCGGGCCAGTCACGATCGCGCCAGGCGTAACGCCCGGGATCGATCACCTCTGACGGACCGTGCGGTCCCTTGGGTTGAAAGCGCGACGCTGGATCGGGCAGCAGGATCTCGTCGTCGTCCAACCGGTATCGATAAAGCACCCCCGGTTTCAGGTTGGCCCCCAGGCCCGACCACATACCGTTTCTTTCGCGGGTCAAATCGACGATGGGCCCGCTTTCGATCACCACCGCCACACGCTTGCGCTCGGGCGCCCAGACACGAAAGTGAACCCCGCCGGACACCACCTCGCCGCCCACTGCCAGTCGGCGACCGCCCCGTTCGGTCGCCTGCGTCGCTGGATTGGCCTCGTCGAATGCGCTCATTTATGGCGGCAGTCCTCGCTGCACCGAAGACCAAGCGACAGCAAAATAAGGTCGCCTCGCGGGACAGCAAGCGGCTCATGGAAAGTTTTCCCCGAGGGTGGATGATGACCGTTCTTCCTGACGCCGGTGGCACGCAATTCGCTAGACTCCGAACAGAAGTCCACGCGTCAACGTAGCAATTTCATGGGAGGTCCAATGAACTTGGAGACATTTTTGATATGGGTTGCGGTCGGCCTGGTCGCCGGCTGGCTGGCGTCGGCGGTGGTTGGTGGTGGAATGGGCGTCGTCGGGGACATCGTCGTCGGGATCGTGGGATCCTTTCTGGGCGGGTTGATATTTCGCGGGCTGCACATCGGAACGCCGTTTCATGGCCTGGCGGGAACAATCTTCGTCGCCTTCATCGGCGCCATCGTTCTGCTGCTGGCCTTGCGGCTATTCCGGCGGGCCACCCTCTGACGGCATCGTCCCTGATTCCGGTGCGCGACGTGTCGCCGCGGTGACGCTCGCTACCCCACGGAAACGTCCGGGTATGACCGGGCGTTTTTGGCCTGGCTGACGTCCAGATCGCGCGCTAGACCAGCCGTCATGCGAGTTGTTCATGGCTGGAATCGTCGCGCTCTGTTGGCGGCGGCCGCCGGTGCGCTTATGTTCGTGCCGGCGTGCGGCCAGAACAGAGCGGCCGCCCCTCACCAGGACAGCGACGTGACAGCCATCGACAAGGATCTCTTATCGGTGGGGGCGCCCGCCCCTGATTTTTCCGTCGTG